>NZ_JBLNKS010000002.1:0-243371 GCF_048276375.1 Flavobacterium sp. ZB4R12
TGCGCAAGCTACTGCTACCGACACTTGTGATGCATCGGTAACGTTGACTTTCAATGATGTAACTACACCAGGCAACTGTGCCGGAAATTACAGTGTAACCAGAACATGGACTGCTACAGATGATTGTGGCAACAGTTCAACCAGATCACAAACGATTAGTGTAACCGATAATACCGCGCCAGTACTTTCAGCATTACCAGCGCCAAGTGCTGTCGAGTGCCCTGCAGCACCAGTGTTTACAACACCAACTGCAACTGATGCGTGTGATTCAAGTGTGACACCGACTTTTGCCGATGTAAGAACCGCTGGCAGTTGTCCACAGGAATATTCTGTAACCAGAACCTGGACCGCTACGGATGATTGTGGCAACAGTTCAACCGCTTCTCAGACTATTAGTGTAACCGATAATACTGCGCCAGTGCTTTCAGCATTACCAGCGCCAAGTTCTGTCGAGTGCCCTGCAGCACCAGTGTTTACAACACCAACTGCAACTGATGCGTGTGATTCAAGTGTTACACCGACTTTTGCCGATGTAAGAACCGCTGGCAGTTGTCCACAGGAATATTCTGTAACCAGAACCTGGACCGCTACGGATGATTGTGGTAACAGTTCAACCGCTTCTCAGACTATTAGTGTAACCGATAATACTGCGCCAGTGCTTTCAGCATTACCAGCGCCAAGTGCTGTCGAGTGCCCTGCAGCACCAGTGTTTACAACACCAACTGCAACTGATGCCTGTGATTCAAGTGTGACACCGACTTTTGCCGATGTAAGAACCGCTGGCAGTTGTCCACAGGAATATTCTGTAACCAGAACCTGGACCGCTACGGATGATTGTGGCAACAGTTCAACCGCTTCTCAGACTATCAGTGTAACCGATAATACTGCGCCAGTGCTTTCAGCATTACCAGCGCCAAGTTCTATCGAGTGCCCTGCAGCACCAGTGTTTACAACACCAACTGCAACTGATGCTTGTGATTCAAGTATTACACCGACTTTTGCCGATGTAAGAACCGCTGGCAGTTGTCCACAGGAATATTCTGTAACCAGAACCTGGACCGCTACGGATGATTGTGGTAACAGTTCAACCGCTTCTCAGACTATTAGTGTAACCGATAATACTGCGCCAGTGCTTTCAACATTACCAGCGCCAAGTTCTGTCGAGTGCCCTGCAGCACCAGTGTTTACAACACCAACTGCAACTGATGCGTGTGATTCAAGTGTGACACCGACTTTTGCCGATGTAAGAACCGCTGGCAGTTGTCCACAGGAATATTCTGTAACCAGAACCTGGACCGCTACGGATGATTGTGGCAACAGTTCAACCGCTTCTCAGACTATTAGTGTAACCGATAATACTGCGCCAGTGCTTTCAGCATTACCAGCGCCAAGTTCTGTCGAGTGCCCTGCAGCACCAGTGTTTGCAACACCAACTGCAACTGATGCGTGTGATTCAAGTGTTACACCGACTTTTGCCGATGTAAGAACCGCTGGCAGTTGTCCACAGGAATATTCTGTAACCAGAACCTGGACCGCTACGGATGATTGTGGTAACAGTTCAACCGCTTCTCAGACTATTAGTGTAACCGATAATACTGCGCCAGTGCTTTCAGCCTTACCAGCGCCAAGTTCTATCGAGTGCCCTGCAGCACCAGCGTTTGCAACACCAACTGCAACTGATGCCTGTGATTCAAGTGTTACACCGACTTTTGCCGATGTAAGAACCGATGGCAGTTGTCCACAGGAATATTCTGTAACCAGAACCTGGACCGCTACGGATGATTGTGGTAACAGTTCAACAGCTTCTCAGACTATCAGTGTGACCGATAATACAGCGCCAACTCTTACTTGTCCAGCTGATCAAACAGTTGCTTGTGGTGCAACACCAGTCTTTGGTACTCCAACAGCAAGTGATAGTTGTGATTCAAATCCAATTATTAATGATTTGGGTATCACTACAACAAATAATGCGGACGGCTCAGTGACATATACAAAAACGTGGACTGCTACTGACGCTTGTGGTAATACATCAATTTCATGCAGCCAAAGTATTATAGTACCTGCATGTGAAGGATGTACTTTAGGATATTGGAAAAACCATACTGACAGATGGTGTTCATCTTATACTCCTTCAATGTTGTTTGGTGATGTGTTTGTAAATGCACCGTCTAATCTTGCTAATTTAACTTTATTACAAGCTCTAAATTTAGGAGGCGGAGGTATTTTTAATTTAGCTCGTCAAGGAGTAGCCGCTTTATTGAATGCTTGTAGTGATGAAGTTGACTTTCCAGCGCCTTATGGTAGTAATCCTCAATCAGTAATAGATGCTGTTAATGCAGCGTATTTAGCTGGAGGATCTGCACCTGGAAAATTAGCAACTCAATTGGATATTCTTAACAGTACAGGTTGTCCATTGGGTGGAACTAGTGCTACTCAAGAAGTTGGTTCGAGTACTAACGCTGGTTTTACTGCTTATCCGGTTCCTTTTAAAGATAAGCTTACTATTAGATACGATTTTGATTATGTGTCTGATGTGGTTATCGATGTATATGATGCACAAGGGATTTCAGTACTTTCAAAAACAGATACCAATAGTTATTTGAACAAAGAAATTACGTTACACCTTCATTCATATAAAGGTCAGGAACAGGTTTATATTGTAAAAGTAACTACTGATCGAGGAAGCAGTGTGAAAAAAGTAATGTCTTCCAGATAAGTTTAATATAATTCTAACTAAAAAGCATCCGCCTAAAACGGGTGCTTTTTTGCGTTTGCTACAATCAGCGCAAACTTGTTATTCCGATCCGCCGTGGCGGGAGAAAACCCAGACAAAGAATGAAGCAGGACTAAATAATAGTTATAGCCTATCCCAAAACACAAACGACTGCTTAAAGACAACTAAAAAAACATTTGCCAGTGTTGTCTAATTAGTTAACTTTGCATTATGAATACCGACAGACAAGTAATTGCATATAAGAACTATTTTCTCGCCTTTTATGAAAAACAGTCGGAGACAGTTCAAGCAAAGATAGAATGGACTCTTAAATTAATTGAAGTAACCCAACAGATTCCTAAAAAACATTTTAAACATTTGGAAGGAACTAAAGGACTTTATGAAATTAGGGTTGAAGTAGGAAATAATATATATCGCATTTTTTCTTTTTTTGACAAAGGAAATTTAGTAGTTCTTGGAAATGCTTTTCAGAAGAAAACGCAAAAGACACCTAAAGAAGAATTAGAAAAAGCACTAAAAATAATGAAAGAATATCAAGATGAAAACAAAAAATAACATTACGACTTTAGACCAAATTCTTGATAAGAAATATGGCAAAAAAGGACAACCTAAACGTGAGAATTGGGAACAAGAGTTTGAATCTTTTCGACTTGGAATTTTACTTGAAGAAGCAAGAACAAAACTTGGAATGACACAGGAAGAACTTGCTCAAAAATGCGGAACAAACAAATCTTACATTTCAAGAATTGAAAATAACTCATCCGACATCAGACTATCTACATTAATGAAAATTATTCAACAAGGACTTGGCGGACATTTAAAGTTAACGCTACAAATATAAACCGCTAAAAGGGGCAGGCTATAACAGCTAAGGTTCGTTGGGCTTGCAAAGCCAACATAGGAACCTTAGCTGTTGTCTCAACAATTTATGCTTTTTCAGGGAGGTATCCCGAAAATTGGATTTTTGCAACAGGAAGTGCCGAAGTTAGAACAAGGTTATATCGAATGGGAATTACAAATAATTTAGATGAGTTGCGAGAAGATTTTTATGTTTACGGAATGAAAATTGATGAAACATTTGAAGAGTTTATTGTAGGCGAAGATTATATTGGTCTCTAAATAATCCATACATAGATATTTCTTTCGCCGGTCACGAAATTTTCATCTGTGGAATTAATTTTTTCGACTTATTTACATAAAAAACAACTAAAGGTTTAATGGTAGCAGGGTCGAATTCCCCTCTTGAGAGTCCCGAGGCTTCGGGATAGGGGTGTGTTTTTTTTGTTTTAAAGGCAACTATCCATTTGATGATATTAGTGTAAAGTTATCACAGCTGTTAAAAAAAACAGACTAAGTACGAGTTCATTAGACTTAGCATTGGTATTTATGTAAGTAACTCGAAAATTTTTTAAGGAATTTCCAATTCCAAAAAAAATATCATGTTGTTCTGTAAACCTTCCTATTGGCGTACAGCCCAGCATTATCATGTAAAGTTTTAGTTGTTTTTCCATTTTCAAAGCTACAATTTTTTTAAAAAATAAAGTTTGGCACAATTCATGAATGTGTAAAATAAAATTAACCATTAAAAATTAAAATCATGAAAAAGATAATTACACTTTTAGCCATTGCAGGATTATTTACTTTACAAAGTTGCACCGTAAATGACGATGGGCCTTTTGTAGATAATGATACTATCAGCGAAGTATTTGAAGTTACCGCTTCGTTTAATTCAACTAATAATTATAGTAGAATAGTTCCGCTTAATCCACCTATTTTTTCTTCGGATGTGGTCTTAGTATATCGATTATCTGGTTCCACTGCTCAGGGTGATGTATGGAAATTATTGCCTGAAACCCATTATTTTAGTGATGGAACATTAGATTTTAGTTATGATTATGATTATACTACTACGGATGTAAGTATTTATATGGTTGGTAGTGATTTGCAAGATGTTACTGCTGAGTTTAGGTTGAATCAGGTTTTAAGAATTGTGATTGTTCCGGCAGGTTTTTCAACTTCAATCAACAAAAACAATTATGAAGCCGTTATATCTGCTTTAAAAATAAATGAAAGCCAAATTAAAAAAATTGAAATGTAATTTTAGCTCATAAATTAAAAAAAGGAAATCGAAAGATTTCCTTTTTTTAGTATGTCGGGCATGGTCTTTTTCTGGCAGAGTGTAAGTCTCTGTACACGCCGCGTTGATAGGAAGTGTTAGCAATTGGCAAGGGTGTCTATCGTGAGGTAGAATCTGAAAGAAGCCATCAGCAAAAGTGAGGTTCTGACGCACAGAAATCTAATATAAGGCTAATATTGGGAGGGCAAGCGAGCTATAGATTGCGAAAGCCCAAAATTCAACCGTACTCAATATAGTAAATTAGGCAGAATCCATGGAAAGAAAATGAGCCTTATCCCGAGAGGTCTTGAAACTTGTTCCAACGGGACTATGTTTGTAGTGATGCAAAGAGAAGAGTTTCAAGAAGTCAGCAGAGGACATAGTACAGCAGATACGAGCCGAAGGTGATACTAGGAGGACTCACAAAACTGGAAGGTCTGAATCTTTAGATTTAAGGAGGAGTTAGTTAGAAATTTGGTTTATGAAGCGACAGCAAGGCATAGCATATCAATCAGATTTGTTTCCATTAAATGGAGACAACCCGAATGCTATGCGCCATTCAGCGAATTGTGACACCGTATGTGGAGCAAACGAAAGAAAGGAGTCACAAGTAAACGAAGCAGGACAACAAGAACGAGCCTTAGCAAATTGTAACCTAATGCAGGTAATATGCTCTACGACTAACATCAGACGAGCATACAAGCGGGTAAAGCAGAACAAAGGCGTAGCAGGAATTGACCAAATGGCAGTTGATAAATTTGCAGACTGGTTTAAGGATAAAGGAGAGATTCTCCTCAAATCTTTACAATCAGGGACATATCAGCCCAATGCGGTAAAACTTGTAGAGATCCCCAAACCCAACGGAGGAACTCGAATGCTGGGAATACCCACGGTAACAGACAGGATAATACAACAGGCAATTGCCCAAGTACTGTCCCAAATCTACGACCCAATATTCTCGGAACACAGTTACGGCTTTAGAGAAAAACGCAACGCACATCAAGCCTTGAAGAAAGCTAGTGATTATGCAGAAGAAGGAAGGGATAAGGTGGTAGATATCGACCTTAAAACATTCTTCGATTTAGTAAATCACGATCGGTTAATGTATGAACTATCAACAAAGATAGGAGATAAGATTCTATTGAAACTGATACGTAAATACCTTCAGACCGGAATGATGAAAGGCGGAATCGTGAGCCAACGCTTAGAGGGTACACCACAGGGAAGTCCATTATCCCCAGTGTTATCCAACATAGTTTTAGATGAACTGGATAAGGAATTGGAAAGACGGGGACACAAATTTGTTCGCTACGCAGACGATTGTAATATTTTCGTACAAAGCCAAGTGGCGGGAGAGAGGGTAATGCAATCGATAAGTAACTTTATCGAAAACAAACTAAAACTTGTTGTAAACAAAGACAAGAGCAAAGCTTGCGATGTAAATCAAACCAAATTTCTAGGATATACAATCCAGAAAGGAGGTTATCTAACCATCTCAAAGCAAAATCAAGAACGCTTCAAAGAGAAAATCCGACTAATCACCAAACGCAATCGAGGAAGAAGTCTCGAGCAAGTTATCTCGGAACTGAACCCAATATTACGCGGATGGTTACACTATTTTCAATACGCAAAATGCTTAAAACTAATGCGAGTTTTAAATGGATGGATACGAAGAAAACTTCGATGTTATCGAATAAAACAATGCAAAAGAGTATTTACGTTACAACAATTCCTAGCGAAACTGGGTGTAAAGAAGTGGCAAGCTTGGATAATTGCATTGTCTGGAAAAGGACTTTGGCGAAAGTCAGGAAGTCCGCAAGTACAACAAGCGATGAATAACAGTTGGTTTGAAGAGCAAGGCTTGTATAATCTTGCATGGCATTACGAGAGGTTCAAAGATCTAAAGAAACCGCCGTGTGCGAGAGCATGCACGGTGGTGTGAGAGGGCGAGGGAGTAATCCCTCAACCTACTCGATTGCTTGTATTTTTTTACGATGGGATTGTATTAATTATTTCCCTCAGCTTCTTTCTCTTCTTCTTTACTCATTTTTAAAGACACCATAATCCCAGTTAGAAGCGAAATTGCGATAAAAGCCAATGATACCCATTCTGGCATTTCGATAAAATCATGAAGCAGCATTTTTAGTCCAACGAAAGTCAAAATTGCAATAAGGCTGTATTCTAAATGGGCAAATTTTTCTAACATGTTTGCCAAAAAGAAATACATGGATCGCAAGCCTAATATCGCAAAAATATTAGAACTAAAAACTAAAAAAGGATCATTTGTTATGGCTAAAATTGCGGGAACGCTGTCAATGGCAAATACAACATCCATTACTTCAATAACGACTAATGCAACAAAAAGAGGGGTCGCGGCGGTTATATGCCTTCTTTTTACAAAGAAATGTTCGTGGTCGATATGATTTGAGATCGGCATAACCTTCTTTAGGCTTTTATAAACGAATGATTTTTTAGGTTCAAATTTTTCATCTTCATTGGTAAACAGCATTTTCATTGCAGTATAAATCAGGAATGCACCAAAAACATAAGTAGTCCACGAAAATTTATTAATAAGCAAAACGCCAAAATAAATCATTAAACCTCTAAAAACAATCGCACCCAGAATTCCCCAAAATAAAACTCTGTGCTGGTATTTTTGTGGAATTCGGAAAGCAGAAAAAATAATGGCAATAACAAATATATTGTCAATACTTAGCGATAATTCTATTAAATAGCCTGTAATGAATTTTATTGAAGCTGCGACCGGTTTCAATCCATCAGGATTTGAAATATAATGATTGCCGTACAACCAGTATATGACTCCGGAAAACAAAAAAGATAATGTCACCCATACAGCGGTCCATTTACCAGCTTCTTTAGAACTAATAATATGCGGTGTTTTATTGAAAACACCTAAATCAAGTGCAAGAAATAGTAAGACGGCAGCTAAAAATGAAATCCAGACAATCATAAATTAAGTTGTTAATTATAGGTTGGGCAAAGATACTTTTTGATTTTTTAAGTTTGAAACTTATTTTAAAATAAAGTTATATTTGAAATATACAGATGTCTAAAAAAAAGTGCCTTCATTTATGAAGGCACTTTTAAATTATAAACAAATCAGGTTTAGGAAATAGATTCTTATGCTAAAACAGATTCTTATGCTAAAACAGATTCTTCAACTAAAACAGATTTTACAGTTTTTACAATTCTGGCAGCAATTTTGTATGGATCTCCATTAGATGCTGGTCTTCTGTCTTCCAACCATCCTTTCCATCCTTTTTGAACAGTAATTAATGGGATTCTTATTGAAGCCCCTCTATCAGAAATACCGTAAGAGAAATCATGGATAGAAGCAGTTTCGTGCTTACCTGTCAAACGTTGGTCATTATAAGCTCCGTAAACAGCAATGTGTTCTGAAGTTACAGGTCTGAATGCTTCACATATTTTCTCATATATTTCTTGAGAACCACATGTTCTTAAAACTTCATTAGAGAAGTTAGCATGCATTCCAGATCCATTCCAATCTGTATCACCTAGAGGTTTTGGATGGTATTCTATATAGTAACCGTATTTTTCAGTCAAACGATCTAGTAAATATCTGGCAATCCATATTTCGTCTCCAGCTTTTTTAGCCCCTTGAGCGAATAATTGAAATTCCCATTGACCACAAGCAACTTCTTGATTGATACCTTCAAAGTTAATTCCGGCAGCGATACATAAATCAGCATGCTCTTCTACTAAACTTCTTCCGTGAGTGTTTTTACCACCTACTGAACAATAGTACATACCTTGAGGTGCAGGGTATCCTCCAACTGGAAATCCTAAAGGCAATAAAGTTTTAGTATCCATAATGAAATATTCTTGTTCGAAACCAAACCAGAAATCCCCATCATCATCAATAGTAGCTCTACCGTTAGAAGAGTGAGCAGTACCATCAGCATTCATAACTTCTGTCATTACCAAGTATCCATTGATACGTGTAGGATCTGGATAAATAGCAACAGGTACTAATAAACAATCAGAAGAACCACCTTCTGCTTGTTTTGTAGATGAACCATCAAAAGACCAGTTTCCTATTTCTTCTAATGTTCCTTGGAAATTTTTGTGTTCTTCAACTTTGGTTTTACTTCTTAAGTTTTGAGTTGGTTCGTATCCATCTAACCAAATGTATTCTAACTTTATTTTAGCCATAATAATATAAATTTATTTTCTTTTTGATAATTTTATTTTGCAAATATAAATTAATTTGTCGATGTCGTAAAATCAGGGGGTAATTTTTATTTAATGAGGTATAATTTTTAGCATTACTTCATTTTTTGAGGGGTATATTTGAAAAAATGTGATTTTAATTAGCTATAAAAATTAAATTCACAATGCTGGTTTTTTAGTCATTAATAAATAGTTAAGATTTTTATTACTTCAAATGTGAAATGGTCAATTTTTTTTAATTTTAATTCTATGTTAAAAAAGAAAGTTAAGATATGTTAATGAGAGGATTAAATATTACAGGAATGAATTATATTTGTATGTATTTTAAATCACGATTAATATTTTAAATTTATAAAATTATGTCAACACTACGTTTTCAAGCTTTGAGAGAAGCTTCAACCAGAAAGCCAGTTCAATTTGAAGAAACTGATAGAAAATCAACCATTTTTGGTTCGAATGTGTTTAATGATAAAGCAATGAAGCAATATTTGACTTCAGATGCATTTAAAGGAGTGCAAGGTGCTGTTCAGCATGGAACTAAAATAGACAGGAAATTAGCCGATTATATCGCAATGGGAATGAAAGAGTGGGCCTTGTCAAAAGGAGTAACTCATTATACGCACTGGTTTCAACCACTAACAGGGACAACTGCTGAAAAACACGATGCTTTTTTTGAAACATCTTACGACGGTAGTGATCCAGTAGAAAAATTTGGTGGTGCTCAATTGGTACAGCAAGAACCAGATGCATCCAGTTTCCCAAATGGTGGAATTAGAAACACATTTGAAGCAAGAGGATATACCGCTTGGGACCCAACTTCTCCAGCATTTATTTTTGGAACTACATTATGTATTCCTACTGTTTTCATTTCGTACACAGGAGAAGCATTAGATAATAAAATTCCTTTATTGAGAGCTTTATCCGCTATGGATGAAGCTGCTACGGAAGTATGTAAATATTTTGATAAAAATGTAAAGAAAGTTACTGCAACCCTAGGATGGGAGCAAGAATATTTCTTAATTGATAAATCATTAGCAGATTCTCGTCCTGATCTTGTAATGACAGGAAGAACTTTGCTTGGACATACCTCTGCAAAAGGACAACAATTAGATGATCATTATTTTGGTTCTATCCCAACTCGTGCTTTAACGTACATGAGAGATTTAGAGCAAGAATGTATGTTGTTAGGAATTCCGGTTAAAACGCGTCATAATGAAGTTGCTCCAAATCAATTTGAATTGGCACCTATTTTTGAAGAGACTAACTTAGCTGTAGATCACAACTGTTTATTAATGGATGTAATGCAAAAAGTGGCTGAACGTCATGACTTGAAAGTATTATTTCATGAAAAACCGTTCAAAGGAGTTAATGGTTCAGGGAAACACAACAACTGGTCATTAGCAACTGATACTGGAGTAAACTTGTTGAGTCCAAGCAAAACGCCTATGAGCAATTTACAGTTCTTGACTTTCTTTATCAATACTATAAAAGCGGTAAATGATTATGAATCATTATTAAGAGGTGCAATTGCAACGGCAAGTAATGACCATAGATTAGGTGCAAATGAAGCGCCGCCAGCAATTATCTCTGTATTTATTGGAGAGCAATTAACTAAAGTTTTAGCTGAATTAGAAGGTGTAACTACCGGAAAATTATCTCCGGAAGAGAAAACAGATTTAAAATTAAATGTTGTAGGTAAAATTCCGGATGTACTTTTGGATAATACGGACAGAAACAGGACGTCACCATTTGCTTTCACAGGAAATAAATTTGAGTTCAGAGCAGTAGGTTCTTCTGCAAACTGTGCTAATGCTATGACAACTTTGAATACTATTGTTGCAAAACAATTGAAAGATTTCAAAATTGAAGTAGATGCTTTGATTGAATCTAAAGACATGAAGAAAGACGATGCGATCTTCAATGTTTTGAGAGAATATATTAAAGTTTCCAAAAAAATTCTTTTTGAAGGAGATGGTTACAGTGACGAATGGGAAATCGAAGCAGGGAAAAGAGGTTTAAGCAACTTCAAAACGACTCCTGAAGCATTAAAAGCGAGAGCTTCTAAACAAGCTTTAGATTTGTTTTCTGAAATGGGTATCATGAATCATGTTGAAGTGGAAGCACGTTACGAAATTGAATTGGAAGAGTACACTAAGAAAATTCAAATTGAAGGTAGAGTTTTAGGTGATATTTCTAAAAATCATGTTATTCCTACTGCAATTCGTTACCAAAATACGTTGATTGAAAACGTAAAAGGATTGAAAGAAATTTTTGGAGATGAATTTAAAACAATTGCCAAAGAACAGATTATTTTAATCAAAGAAATTTCAGGTCATATTGAAGGAATCAATTCTAAAGTTGAAGAAATGACTAACGAAAGAAAGAAAGCAAACGTAATGACTGATGCTCAAGAAATGGCTGAAGCCTATTGTAATAACGTAAAACCATATTTTGAAGTCATCCGTGAACATTGTGATAAACTGGAGTTGTTGGTAGATAATGAACTTTGGACATTGACTAAATATAGAGAATTGTTGTTTACAAAATAATAACAAACACTTTCATAAAAAATGCCTATCTGCTTTAGATAGGCATTTTTTTTAAGTTAAATTCATTTAATTTTATCGACTTATTTACATAAAAACAACTAAAGGTTTAATGTTAGCAGGGTCGAATTCCCCTCTTGAGAGGGGTTAGGGGTGTGTTTTTTGTTTTAAAGGCAACTATCCATTTGATGATATTAGTGTAAAGTTATCACAGCTGTTAAAAAAACAGACCAAGTACAAGTTCATTAGACTTAGCATTGGTATTTATGTAAGTAACTCGATAATTTTACTAAACAGTTTGTTCTGCTGTTGTTGGGTCAATGGTTGCGGATACTCTACTGATGGAATTTGCAGGAAATCCGCCTAGCTTTGCGTGTTCAAGCACCATTTCCTTATTGGGGGCAATATAAACGCAATAGATTTTATCAGCTGTTACATGGCTGTTGACCCACTGAATTTGGGGTCCCATTTTACCCAATACTCCACAGGAAGTTTGAGAGATGGCTTTCAACTGTTCGGCAGTTAGTTTACCGGCACCGGGAATATCCCTTTCAATTAAGAACTTAGGCATAATGTTATGTTTTTTACTTTCCTACTCTTATGGCTTTTCGGTAAGGCCCCGTTTTTTATAGTGGTCGCTGGTTTCCACTTTTCTAAGTTTAATTCTAGGTTTAAAGTTTCTTAAACTTTTAAATGGGTTTAATGCTAAATTTCAATTAAAACCAATATGAATTTAGCGTAATGTCCATTAAGACAAACAGTATTTATTTATCTATTATTCATCGTGTTTTATTTGTAAACAAGTAACAATTAGAATATTATAACAAATTTAATAAAATAAATTCATATTCTCTGGGTAGATTATGGATTTAACGAAACACTTGAAAACCCGATAGGCAAAACCCAAAAAAATAATTATCTTTGCCGCAAAACCCATCTGCCCAAACGCAGGTTACACAACTAGACTACATGAGTTCAGATACTTCAAAAAGATATGCGCTTCGCGGTGTTTCGGCATCCAAAGAAGACGTGCATAACGCCATAAAAAACATCGATAAAGGATTGTTTCCTCAAGCATTTTGTAAAATCGTCCCTGATTATTTAACCCAAGACGAAGAGTATTGCCTGATTATGCATGCTGACGGAGCGGGAACTAAATCTTCTCTTGCGTATATGTATTGGAAAGAAACAGGAAATATCTCCGTTTGGAAAGGTATCGCCCAAGATGCTTTGATTATGAATATCGATGATTTATTGTGTGTAGGAGCAACCGATAATATTCTGCTTTCTTCCACCATTGGAAGAAACAAAAATCGTATTCCTGCCGAAGTAATTTCTGCAATCATCAACGGAACCGAAGAGTTAATTAAAGAACTGGATTCTTTTGGCGTAACCATTCATTCCACAGGTGGTGAAACGGCTGATGTAGGTGATATCGTTCGAACTATTATTGTAGATTCTACCGTAACGGCTCGCATGAAACGTACTAAAGTAATTGACAATGCCAATATTAAAGCAGGTGACGTAATTGTAGGTTTGGCTTCTTTTGGTCAGGCCACTTACGAAAAAAGCTATAATGGCGGAATGGGAAGCAACGGTTTAACATCAGCGCGTCATGATGTTTTCGGGAAGTATTTGGCAACCAAATATCCGGAGAGTTTTGATGCTGCAGTTCCTGAAGAATTAATCTATTCCGGACAAGTAAATCTTACTGATGCCGTGGAAAATTCACCAATCGATGCAGGTCAATTAGTGCTTTCACCAACCAGAACTTATGCGCCTATTATCAAGAAAATTTTAGACCAATATACGTCTAATGAAATTCACGGAATGGTGCATTGCAGTGGAGGAGCACAAACCAAGATTTTACATTTCGTAAATAATCTACACATTATAAAAGACAATTTATTTCCGGTTCCCCCATTATTCCAGTTGATACAAGAACAATCCAAAACAGATTGGAAAGAAATGTACCAAGTATTCAATTGTGGACACCGCATGGAAATATACGTTCCGGAAGCCATTGCTCAAGACATTATCGCGATTTCAAAATCGTTCAATGTTGATGCACAAATTGTGGGTAGAGTAGCAGTTGCCGATACTAAAAAACTGACCATTACCAGCGAATACGGAACTTTTGAATATTAAAAAGCTTTAATTGATGCTGGTTTTTCAATCTTTTAATTTTTTAATCTTTCAATTTTTTTAAATGTACGAATTACTTTTTTGGAGATATCAGGACGGCATTTATCTAAACCATCACTTGGTTTACGAAGCGATTATTGAGGAACAAGAAGTGGAAGGTTTGGAAGAACTTCCTGTAACGATCATCCTCAATAGGATTAATACGCTGTTCTCTCAATGGGAAAAAGTAGATGACAACAGTTGGAAAAATAACAAAGGAAAAGGCGCTTTTCAAATAAAAACCACTCCTCAAAGCATTCAAATCGATTGCTACGGAACCGAAGGAAAAATCATGAATCAATTGGTGGATGCATTGGCTGAATTCAATTGTCCGCTCTATGATCCGCAAGTTCCAGAGCGTTACGATGAAATGAGTGAGTAGCATTTTTAGGAGCTAATCCAGCTAACCGTTTCAAGTCCGCGCATAAAACACTATTTTTCTAAGCCCTAAAAGGAGCTTCCGTTGGTCGCTCTTTTACGACAAGAAAAATTAGTGTTTTATACTGTGGGCTTTTCACTTTTATCTGGGCTAAGACATCAGTAATTATTTATATGACAGTCCGCAATATGTTCCAAAGGATAAAATAGGACACACAGATTGTACAGATTGAACGGATTTTGCACAGATTTAAATAACAGTTTGATTCATCAAGTAAAAAAATCCGTGTAAATCGGTATAATCTGTACAATCTGTGGGCTAATATTTATGCTTTATAAATGTACAAACGACGAAAATTGTATTCGAAATGATTTTAGTCCGCATTACGGATAGTCATAATTATTTATGAAAAGGCGGATATTATTCCATTTATGAATTTAAAAGAGTCCAACTTAAATGTACTTATATTCCTCCTATGTTTAAAAAATCGTACTAAATGTATACTAATAATTGGTATTGTCT
The DNA here is from genome assembly GCF_048276375.1 of Flavobacterium sp. ZB4R12. NCBI lineage: Bacteria > Pseudomonadati > Bacteroidota > Flavobacteriia > Flavobacteriales > Flavobacteriaceae > Flavobacterium > Flavobacterium sp. ZB4R12. The sequence continues at coordinate 14,694 of NZ_JBLNKS010000002.1, forward strand.
TTTTTTTATAAATTAGCCCAAAAAAGAATCATGTCTACTTCTCAATTCCCCCAAGATACAATCCTCGAAGACGAATCAATTTTACTGCGTCCTTTAGAGGAAACCGATGTTGAAAATTTATTGGAAATTTCCCTCAACGAACCCGAAACCTGGGAATATTCTTTAGTGCAAGCCAACGGCAAAGAAAATTTAGAAAATTATATTCAAATTGCCTTAAAAGCCAGAGAAAATAAAACTGAATTCCCCCTTTATAGTTTTCGATAAAAAATCAGGAAAATACGCAGGAAGTACTCGTTTTTACGATATTAATTTGGCATTCAAAACGCTACAATTAGGCTACACTTGGTATGGCAAAAATTTCAGAGGAACCGGACTTAACAAACGCTGTAAATTTTTGCTATTGGAGTTTGCTTTCGAAACCCTTGGAATGGAACGCGTAGAATTTCGTGCGGACAATAACAACCAACGAAGTATTGCAGCCATGAAAAGCATAGGCTGTACCGTAGAAGGTGTTTTACGAAGCCACATGCCCACTTTTGGTAGTGCTATTCGCAGAGACAGTATTATTTTGAGTATCCTTAGAAACGAGTGGTTCGAGAGGGTTAAAGAAAATTTGAAAAATAAATTATAGAAAAATATAAAGGTCAAGAGTTTAAATACTGCTGCTTTTACTGTGATTGCTTCTATAGTGGTATTTGGAATGTTTCTTACTCGGATTTTTGATTTCATCCATAATTATTAGTACGGATATACTAATAATTGAAGAAAAGAAGCACCAAACCGAAACGACATAATCTACATAGGAAATTTTTGTGATAATATAGGAAATGATGATTAGGATGCTTAAGATCCACATTTTTTTGATGTTTGAGAATAAGGGCGGAGCAATAGTTGCAATGATGTAAAGTAACTCGCCATAACCGCCAAATACAATTGGATAGTCTTGGATATATGAAATATGGGAACCAATAATTTTTGCTTCAACAGTATAAGTGACTAAACAATATCCAAGAAATAAAGATACTAACAGGCCTATTACAAGCAGTACCATCTGAAAATTTTTCTCTTCCTTTTCTTTTTCAAGTTTCAGTGATGCAAAAGGAACCCATAAGGGCCAAACGACCTGTGCAAAAAACAAAAACATATAGGTTGCAATCGGTTGTAAAGGGGCGTAAACAGATTTTGTCAGTGCCAGCCATAAAAAGCCCTCTGAAAACTGTTGCACACAAAAAATAATCGGAATACAGGCAAAATAAATTTGGGCAGGTTTTTGTACTTTTTTTATTGCCGCAACACTTATTGCTGCAAGAACAATACCCGCTCCAAAACTCGCACTAGCTGAAAAACACATAGGCTTTAATTTAGAATGAATAAAAAAGTAATTCTATTAGATATCAAATACAGATTTGTTGTTCATTAAATCCATACCATTTAGAATCTCAACAATTACCACACCCACCATGGCGCTTGCAGGACTTCGGCATAAACGACTATATCAAAAATGACATGCGTTACAATAACTGGGATCATGCTTTTTGAATAATGCTTTAAAAATCCAAGAACGATATAAGCCGCAAAAGACCATATAAAAAATGCCACGAGGTGTTGCTGCTGTATTGCTGCCGGAGAAAGAAATAAACAAGCTTTGTAAGAAGCATGCGCAAGGGCGGCAAACACCACAGCAAAATCTGAATTTATCTTGTTGATTTGTCCTTGTATAAAACCACGAAAAAATAATTCTTCGATGATAGCAACGCTTGCCGCCACGAATACAAATGGTCTGATCATCGAGGGTAGAAGGGGCATTCCCAAATTCCCTCTGTAATAAATTGCTGCTATAATACCCAATTCCAGACCAATAACAATTTGCACAAGCATTTTTAGAGAAAAAAGATCTCTAAATAAAAGCCTGAATGTAACCGAAGGGGAATCGATGTCACGGCTGATGATAAATGCTACCATTACCAAAGGGATAAAAGCTACTGCTTTTAATGGAAAAGGATAGGTAATTAAATAGGCAAATGCCATGATTTCAACACTGCAAACGACTGCATCAAGCACTGCTTTTTTGGTTCGTCTGGCTATCGGTTTTGTTTGCTCTAAATGCTCCATTTTTGTTGTTTTTTTTAAAATATTTTTTCAAAAATTTCCTTGGAAAAACTAAACTGAATAAAAATACTGCAGGCATTAGTAAAAGCAGCCAGCCTGAACCCATACAAGCTCCGGTATTAGGAACAATGATGGAACCCGGCAAACTCTTTTTTAGCGTTTGAACATACGTGCTGTCCGTCTTATTTCTGTCGGGAACTGACAGATATCTTAATTCTTTCAATGCATAAAGGGATTGTTTGTCCGTTATCGTGTCTATTATTACAAGTCCCCTGAGATTGGGTAATTGTTGCAATGCTTTTAAGTTTTTTACGGAATCACTTCCTTTTAGTTCCAGCACTTGTAAATTGGATAGTTGTGCGGTAATGGTATTAAACTGTTTTTGGGAGGTGTTTTCAGGTAGTCCCAGCCACCGAATGTTTTTATAGTTACCAAGCAAATCAATATTGGTAAAAACACCCGATACTATCAACACGGACAGTTTGGGAAATTTGTTTTTCAATGCTGCCAAATCGCCCTTGCAACCAAAATTAGTAATGGTAAGTTGCTCCATGTTTTCCAATGGTTTCAAAATAGCATAATCAGACAGACAGGCAAATAAACTTACCTTTTCCAGTTGTGGATTGTTCTTAAAAAAGGCAGCATTCATATATTTAGTGTCGCCTCCGTTAATAATGCATTGTTTTAAGGCAGGCATCACGGGCAAAGATTTTGTGACAACGGTATCTAATAAGTTTAGATGAAGATATTCGGCAGTTTTCCAATGTGCCAATAATGGGAATTCATTTTGTTTTAAGGATACTCTTATAAAAAGAGGTTTAAAGAAATTGGATTTTTTTATATAATCCTCAATTATAATTTGCGATCCATTTTCTTCAAAAACCAAAGCGGTATTAGGTTTTAGATGTGCTATTTTTTTTAAATAAGGAATGTAACTCGCAGGAATTTTTGATCTGAAATCTATGGTTTCCAAGTTGTCAATAGTTCTTCTTCTCATTTTTTGAAACCAAGGAATCAGATTAGCTTTTCCAGCTATAATGATTGTATTTACATTTCCGTTTACAAAAACGAGAGAATCCCCAGAATCATCAATTTCTAAAGAATCATTTGTTACATCATTGAAAGAAATAACGGCATCATTAAAACTCAATACATCTCCTTTTTCGGCAAGCAAAGCCCCATAATTTTTTTCATTGGAAGGAAATTGAACATAACCGTAATTTTTTGAAAAGTTTATCGCATCGCCTTTGCCAAAAAGCTTTATGACAGCAAAACGTTGCTCTCCTTTAAATTGATACATAACCCAAAATAACACGGCAAGTAACACGACCACGAGTACAATGGGTAACCAGCCAATCTGTTTTGGTTTAGTACTTAAACGGTCTTTAGAGGTGTCCATAACGTAGTAGTTTATGTATTAATGGCTTGGTTAGAAACATAGAAAACGAATCCTATGTATGCGCTTAGTGTCTTTATGTCATTACTGTAAAACGGATTAAAATGAAGCGGGGCTACGAAACTGGTACTGCTAAAAATGAGTGCAAAAAAACAATGAAGCATTATTATCCATCATTTTTTAAACAATTGATTTAACCTATAAGTTAGTTGAATTGATATTCCTGTCTAACTTGTAAAAAATAATAAGATTTTGGGGATAGTTAGGATTCTAAAATAGGAAATCCTTCATGAGAGCTAAATTAAAAATAATTTTTGATTCTAGCAACTGAAAATCAGTATATTATAAAAATAAAATTGATGAAGTAAGTTTTTTTAAAATCAACCTCATTTAAAATTACTTAAATGAGGTTGATTTTAGATCTTAATTAATTTCCTGCGAATAAAATAACTTGGCTCGGTTCAAATTTATTGGTTTGTCCAAAGGGATTTCCAAGAAATAGTCTAATTGCCATTTTTGAGTTTTCTGTGCCTGTTTGTTGGTTGTTGTATCCCAAGGGGGATACACCCGAATAGCGCGTTTCCCTTCTTTCAAATCAGTGGTAAGGATTCCTTGTTGGATAAACACGGATTTAGGAAATACAAACTGACCAAAATGATCCCCACTTCGAGTATTGATAATAAATAAATCGATGTCATCTGAAAGGTCAAAAGGCTGAATAGGTCCTTTTCCCATTCTTTTCCATACCGTAACGAATTGACCCACTTTTGTTGGAGTGGTTTTGGCCACACGAAATAGTATTTTTAGTGCATTCAGTTCAAATTGATACGCGCCATAATCCGCACTTTCTTTCTCGATTATAAAGTTTGTAAGTTCCAAACTACAGGGATCAAATACAAATTTTTTGGTTTCTAGAAGAATATTAGGGATTGAAGTTGTGGGCATAAATCTGTTTTTTTAAGCACTGTTCTTTGTTAGTAGCCGTTTTTTATTCTTTATGACTATCCGTAATGCGGACTAAAATCATTTCGAATACAATTTTCGTCGTTTGTACATTTATAAAGCATAAATATTAGCCCACAGATTGTACAGATTATACCGATTTACACGGATTTTTTTACTTGGTGAATCAAACTGTTATTTAAATCTGTGCAAAATCCGTTCAATCCGTGTTATCTGTGTGCCATATTTTATCCTTTGGAACATATTGCGGACTGTCATATTATTCTTTTATTCTTCAAGGTGGATTTTGTCTATTTTTTCCTGCATAATAAATGATTAGTTGATTATTGTCCAAATCTTTTAATCTTGCTTCTCTCCATAGCTATCTCCTATTGGCAGACCTTACTAAAGTCAAATATATACAAATAATATTACAAAACGCCAATTAGGTTTTAACTTGAAATTTGATTTCTTAATGATTTAAATTGAATTTATCGTTTATTAGATACTTTTAGTTATAGTGATTTCTTGTTTACAAAATTGAAATTTATATTGTGATTTGCGTGAGGGATAGCAGTGAAAATCCTCCCGATTTTTGTTCGGGAGATTACTTCACCTAGTAGTTATTTTTATAGGAGTTCAGTGAACTTCGTTTGCAACGGATAGCCCGACCCGCTTTTTCAGCGGGTCACGCCCAAATTTTGAATTTTAGAATCAGGATTAGTATTTGTGTACCACTAATTTTTAAACAAAAAAGGTAGTGTACTTTGCGAAAAACTTTGCGAACTTTGCGGTCAAATAAATGAATATGAAATGAGCATAACGCAAACTCGATGTAAACACTGATAAAGCGATGCGAATTACATATTCCTTTAAAAAACAAATATAAACTACGTATGAAAATAAATCCAAAAAACGGAATTGACAAGCTCATTTTCGGAATGAAACAAAATGATGTAACCGCTATTTACGGCAAACCAGATAGAAACTACAAGGACGAAGATGATAATGTGATTTTTGCCTACAATAAACTTAAAATGCGTTTGACTTTCTATGTGGAGGAAGATTTCAAATTAGGTTATATCGTGGCTTCGAGTCCGGAACTGGAGTTGTTTGGGAATAAAGTGATCAATAGAAAAATCAGTGATGTCAAAAAAGATTTGGCTGCCAAAGGAATAACGAAATTCACTCAGGAAGAGTTTGACACGTTCGAAAACTATTTCAACGAGGAAAACTGGATCATCTTTCAAACGGAATTTGATGAGGTCGTGAAATTCGAGATTGGTGCAATTATCAATCAAAAAGATGAATTCGACTGGAAATTTGGAAAGAAATAATAGTATTGATTTAAGTCTTATAGAACAAAGATGACATGGATGCTACAGAAAAAAATGGATTTTTAAAGATTTTTATAATCAGTGTAAATCCGTTTAATCTGTCTAATCCGTGTGCTGATTTTTTTGCTGCTAGTATCCATTCGGAATAATTTAAAATAATAAACCCGACAATTCATTTTACTGAGAACTGTCGGGTTTTTTTATTGAATACTTTTTGAGAATTAGCGGTCTATCTAATTTAGAACTTACATGAACTTATATTTCTTATGTGTTTTAAAATCTAACCATATAAGGAATTTAAGTTCATTTAAGAGTTGAGTGAAATTTAAAATGGTAACGCATAAAAAACCCGACAGCTTTTGAAGTCTGTCGGGTTTGTTTATTATATGCTTTTGAAATTTACTGTTTTGGAGCCGGTTGTTTCTCAAACATTTCCAATTCGAAAACAAGATTCGTATTGGGAGGAATAACACCACCGGCACCTCTTTGTCCATACGCCAAATTAGCGGGAATGAAAACCACTGCTTTGTCTCCAAAAGTCAATAGGTTCAATGCTTCTAAAAATCCAGGAATCATACCGTCTTTTTTACCTGCCTGAAAAGGGAATGCTTGGTATCCGTTTTGAGCGGCTCTGTTCGCATCGTATTTTCCGTAGTCTTTGCTTACATCTTCATAACTGCTGTCAAATAAGGTTCCATCTTCAAAATAACCGGCATAATGAAAATAGAAAGTCGTTCCGTCAGCAGGTTTTACACCGCTTCCTTTTTGTATTATTTTATATGCTAAACCGGAAGGAGTAGTGGTTGCGGTTGCTTTTGCAGCGGCTAAATAGGCTGTTTTTGCAGTGATAACACTACCGTATTTTTCAAAATACGCTTTTTTCTCTTCGGCTTGAATTGCAGCTTGCTTTTTTTGGTTTTCAGCATCAATTAAAGCTTGTTTCTTCGCGTCTTCGGCTTTATTGCCATAATAGTCTGAGAATACTTTTGGGGCATTAAATTGTTTCGCTAATGCTCCTTTTCTTATGATGGTAATCTTCTTAATGATATCATCTTGAGTAATTAGATTTACAATGCTCATTCCTTCGGTAACATGACCAAAAACGGTGTGTTTCCCATCTAACCAAGGAGTTTCTTTGTGCGTGATAAAAAACTGGCTACCATTAGTAGTTGGACCAGAGTTAGCCATGGAAAGGACACCGCCTTTATTGTGTTTCAAATCGGTAAACTCATCTTTGAACGCATAACCGGGACCACCGGAACCGTTTCCGGAAGGATCACCACCCTGAATCATAAAATCTTTGATAACGCGGTGGAATTTTAAACCGTCGAAAAAAGGTTTTCCTTTTAGTTTTTCATCCGCCACAAAAGTATTTTTTCCTTCGGCAAGCGCTATAAAGTTGGCTACGGTAACCGGTGTTTTTTTGTATTCCAACTGAGCGGTAATATCTCCTTTAGTAGTTGAAATGATTGCAAAAATTCCTTCGATTACTACGGGAGTTTTTACAGCTGGTTTTACAGTTGCTTTCACGCCCGGTTTTGCCAAAGTCGTTGTTGGTTTTTTAGCAGGAATAGTTTTTTTGGTGGTTTGAGCCTGAACATTCAGGATTCCAAAAAACAATAAAAATAGAATTTTAAATTTCATCTTGTAATAATTTAAGGTCTGACTTTTTACTTTTTAATTCGTTATTGAGGCATTGCTTCTAATAATTCAATTTCAAAAATAATATTGGCATTTGGCGGAATTACTCCACCAGCGCCTGCTTGTCCATAGGCCAGTTTTGACGGAATGAAGATCACAGCTTTGTCACCAAGAGATAATTTTTCCAGTCCTTCAATGAAACCAGGAATCATGCCATCTTTTTTTCCGGCTTGAAAAGGAATCGGTTGGTATCCGTTTTGCGCGGCTCTGTTTTCATCGTATTTTCCAAAAGTTTTAGCAGCACTTTCTACACTTGCGTCAAATAGTTCGCCGTCTTCAAGAAAACCGGCGTAATGAATGAAAATATTAGCACCATTAGCGGGTTTTTTACCGCCACTTTTCTGAGTTATTACGTATTGTAATCCAGTAGGTGTTTTTGTTGCTTTAGTTTTTAACGCAGCAAAATAAGCTATTTTTTGATCCCGAACTTCTTTGTATTTGGCGTTGTACACTTTTTTGTTTTCGGCATCAATAGCTGCTTTTTTCTTTTGGTTTTGAGACTCTACCGAGAAATAATCACTGAATGTTTTTACTGCATCAAACTTTTTTGCCGCTTCACCATTTCTAATGATAGTCACTTTATTGATGTAATCATTTTGTTCAATCTTGTTCACTACATCCATTCCTTTTTCTACAACATGACCAAAAATGGTGTGTTTCCCTTCCAGCCAAGGAGTCGCAAGATGGGTGATGAAAAACTGACTGCTGTTAGTTGTTGGTCCGTTGTTGGCCATAGCCAAAACACCACCTTTGTCAAATCTCAAATCGGAAAATTCGTCTTTGAATTTATAACCGGTATCTCCTGATCCTGTTCCTAATGGGTCTCCCGTTTGTATCATGAATTCTTTAATCACTCTGTGAAATTTCAAACCGTCAAAAAAGGGTCTGTTTTTTAGATTTTCATTGGTAACAAATTTATTTTTTCCTTCAGCCAAAGTCACATAGTTGGCTACTGTGATAGGTGCTTTTTCAAAATCTAGTTGTACTATTATTTCTCCTTTATTGGTTTCAATTTTGGCATATAAACCATCAGGAAGATTATTGTGCTCTTCTTTACAAGAATAAAATGAGGCAATTACAAGTAATACGAATAGGATGCTTTTTTTCATACGAAGTTAATATTTGTTTTTTAAAGGTATATGGTATCGCCATTCTTTATTATTGTTTTTGTCCCGAAGCTTCGGGATTGAATCATGGCGATTTCATTTCTAAAATTATTTTTTATTGTGTTATAGTGTCTTTTGATTTGATTTCTGTTGCGACTTCCTGTTTTACCGCCGGCACCGTTGGTTTTATTTCGCTTTCTTTTCTATAGGTGGCTTCCGATTTAAAATCACGAAGTGTTACCGTACAAAGTAGCGGTTGATTTATGCCAATTTTCTTGTTGTCGCCGTGGTAACCATAGCCCATATGTGAGGTGAAAAGAAAATTCACTTTCTCTTTTTTACGCATCAATTTTATACCGTCTCTCAATCCCATCATGATATTTTGTTTGTCAACATAATAAACTTGAGGTCTTAATTCTAATTCGGAATAAATGATATTGCCTTTCAAATCTTTTATTTCATAATCAAAGAAAGCCACGTCTCCTTTTTTTGGTGTTAAAGTATCCAGCTCATTTTTAACCACATAAGAATACCAATATCCTTTTGATGAAGCAATGAATTTCACTTTAGGATTTTTTTTGATTACTACATCAATTTGTCCTTCCTCACCGGCGATTAATTTTTTATTTCGCTCTATCGATTTCTTCATAAAGCTCCCGGAAGCTTGAGAAATAGGTTTTCGGGCATCTTGATGTTGTTTACAACTTGAAACTAATGCGAACAAAAAGAGTACAATTGCGATTAACTTACTGTTTTTCATGTATTAGATGGTTAGTTTTGTTACTAAATCTTCAAATTTCTTTATTGTTTCGTCCATGGATACTTCTGATTTTCCTCCAGCCGCATTACGATGGCCACCACCATTAAAGTAATCTCTTGCGAATTGATTGACATCGAAATCACCTTGGGAACGGAACGAAATCTTGATAATTTTCTCTTCCTTATTTTCGATGAAAATAGCCGTAAAAAGGATTCCTTTTATGCTCAATCCGTAATTTACAATACCTTCTGTATCTCCTTTGACATAATCAAAAGAGTTTAATTCATCTTGTGTAAGTATTGTGTAAGCTGTTTTATGCTCTGTTAACACTTTCATGTTTTGAAGCGCTCTTCCCAACAATTGTAAACGTCCAAAAGAACTGTTGTCAAATAATAAGGTTGGAATCTCCGTGTTTTCTACTCCTAGATCAATTAATTCAGCAACAATTCTGTGCGTGTCTCCTGTTGTTTTTGGAAAACGAAATGAACCTGAATCCGTTAGAATTCCGGTGTAAATACAAGTTCCGATAGTTTTGTCGATATCTTCTTTTTTTCCAAGAAAACAAATGAAGTTATATAACATTTCACAAGTTGACCCAAATGCAGTATCTGAATAGGTAAATGTAGCATAATCATCCGGTTTTTGATGATGATCAATCATGATAAATGGAGTTTTTAGCTTGGCTAAAACATTTTCCATTTCACCTGTGCGGTGCAAAGCATTAAAATCTAATGTGAAAATTAGTTCCGCTTCTTCAAGAATTTTGGTACAGTTTTGTTTGTCTTTTTCGTATATTTTTACGGTTTCCGATCCGGGCATCCAAGCTAAAAAATCAGGAAATTCATTCGGAGAAACTACAACAGGATGATGGTTGTTTTTTAATAAAAAATGATATAATCCTAAGGTAGAACCCATAGCATCGCCATCAGGACCTCGGTGTGGAATAATTGCAATTTTTTTTGGAGTTGATAATAACAACTGTATCGCTTGAATGTCTTGTATTTTCATAGTTTGCGAAATTACATTTTTTTAATGTAATGTTGAAATCATTTGTATAATTAACAAACTTTTACAATGTTACAAAAGCCCAATATCTTTTCTTTTAAATTTTTGATACAAACGGTATTTGGAGCCTTTTACAATTTGGGCATGATAAATTCCTACTGAACCTGAAGAAAAATAGGCTGCTAAACAAGCGATGCCAATGAAAATGCCACTTTCTATTCCAAAAAGTTCCATTCCCATAACCGTACATGCAATAGGAGTATGAGTCGCTCCCGAAAAGACAGCTACAAATCCCATTCCTGCCAAAAGTGCAATAGGTAAAGGAACTATAATCGATAAAGCACTTCCTAAAGTAGCACCAACGAAGAATAGCGGTGTTACTTCGCCACCCTTGAATCCTGCACCCAGTGTAAATCCGGTAAATAGTATTTTTAGAAGAAAATCATAGGAAGTATTTGGATTAGAAAATGCATCCACAATCATTGGTACTCCTAAGCCGATGTATTTTGTGGTTCCGATAAAATAAATTGTTACTGCAAGGATAATTCCTCCTATAAAAGGACGAAGTGGGGGAAATGCTATCGTTTTCGAAAATAAAGCGCCCCAAAAATGTGTGCTTCGGGAGAATAACATGGCGGCTAAACCAAATAATATGCTCGCAAGAATTACCCAAAATAAGTTGGTGAAACTCATTTCGGGAAGAATTGGAATGTTATAACGGGTGTGTTTTACTTGCCAGAATTCAACGGTGAAATAAGCAATATACCCCGTTAAAAAGGATAATGGAATGCTTTTATAACTGATTTTACTGAAATATAAAACTTCCAAAGCAAACAAAGCTCCCGCTAAAGGTGTCCCAAAAACTGAAGCAAAACCGGCACAGATTCCCAGAATGATTAATGTCTTTCTGTCGGAATTATCAAGTTTGAAGATTCCTGTAAATTGGTCGGAAATGGCGCCTCCCATTTGCACTGCCGTGCCTTCGCGACCCGCCGAGCCTCCAAAAAGATGCGTGATTAACGTGCCAATAAGTACCAAAGGCGCCATTTTTAACGGAATGATTTTCTGGGGATTTTCGTATTCTTCCAGTAATAAGTTATTGCCTTTTACAACAGTTTTTCCCAAATAATGGTAACACAACCCTATGATGAGACCGCCTATTGGCAAGAGCCAAATAATCCAGTTGTTGTGTTCTCTATAGTGTGTAACCCATTCTAGCGCCACTAAAAAAAATGCGGAAGCTGATCCGGAAATAATGCCTGTCAAAGCACAAATGAAAATCCATTTGAGTGTGACAAGCATTATTTTTTTAGCGTTTTCTAAATTCATTATTGAACTGTCGGAGTTTTTTTTGCTAAAGTATTACAATCCTTCCTGAATTAATGGTTTTTCAGGAGCAATGGCTGTAAATTCGATTTCAACCAAATATTCGGGAGCGACCAATTGGTTAATTCCGTAAAAACCAGTTGTTGGTTTTATGTCTTTAAAAAATTTGGCATGAGCTGTGGCAACAGCTTCAAATGTAGATATGTCAGTAGTAAATATGCGGGTGCGAATGACATCTTTCATGCTTATATTCAGGTCTTCAAGAACTTTTTCTACTCTTTCTAAAATATTCAGTGTTTGAGCATGTGCATCGTCAGCTTTTACTTTTTCGCCATCTACTATAGCCACTGTTCCTGATACTTCAATGATATTCCCAATACGTACCGCACGACAATATCCCATTTTGTCTTCCCATGGCGAGCCTGTCAATATGTTTTCTCTTTTCATTTTGCTTTTTTTATTTATTTGATTTTTAAAGTTTTAATGTGCAGATTTATTTTTGGTATGTTTTTTGCAATTTATAAAAAATAGTGAAATAAAAAATACTGATTTTTAATAAAAAAGTTCAATTTTCATAAATCAATTTTAGAAAATCGTATGCTCTAAAATGTAATAAAATCGGAAATTGAATGTTATAAAAAGAAAGTAAAATTACACCATTTTGTGATTAGTTATTATTGGTTTTTTTTATTTTTAAAATTTTACAAGCACTGATACGTTAATATCTAAAAGTTATGAAAAAAATTCTATTTTTAATTGTTGTCTTTGGGATGTCTCTAAGCGGATATGCCCAGAATGAATTTAGCTCAAAATTTAAAGCAATACCACCTAAAAATACAAGTCCAAAAATTAAAAAAGCAATTCCGCCGAAGGCAGATTTACCAAAAATTACTGCTCCAAAAGTGATAAAAAAACAAGATATCCCCCTTGATGTGCCAAAAATCAATTTTGTGAATCCTGAGAAAATTACTAAAAAAGCAGAAAATTTAGAGGTTGTTAATTATAAAAGAAATCAAAATTTAGGAAATTTCAAAACGGGTTCTCTTACTGCTAAAGTAAGATATCGTGATGCCGCTTATGTTGATGGGGATAAGATTAGAGTATATTTAAATGATAAGGTAATAGAATACGAGGTCGTTTTGGATGGAGATTTTAAAGGTTTCCAGATAAAATTAGAAAAAGGGATTAATAAGATTGATTTTGAGGCGTTGAACGAAGGTTTTGCGCCCCCTAATACAGCAGAATTTGAAGTGTACGATGATAAAGGAAGCATTATTTCTTCTAGCCAATGGAATCTTGGGATAGATTTTAAAGCAACCTTAATTTTAATGAAAGAATAGGAATGTTCTTTTTTCAATTCTAAATAAATAAAATTAATTTATAACCCGTTGGGAGCAATTATTCAAAACGTCAGTTCGAGTGTTTTTTGTGGAGTAAAACGGAACAAAAAATGTATCGAGAACTATTTTTAATAATAATTTTCTAGTTCTCGATATAATTTTCTGTTGAAAATCACTCGAACTGACGAAAATTATCATCAAAAACTAATTACACCAAACGGGTAATTTTATATTATTTTTGTTGTTTACACTATGTTTTTATTTTAAATTTTTAATAAATATTGATTTATCAATATTCACCTTGATATGAAACAGATTCTTTTTTTTATAATAATTAGTATTGGTATTTCTTCAAAAAGCTATAGTCAGATTGAATTTAGTAAAAAGTTTAAGGCAATTCCCCCTATAAATAAAAGTCCGAAGTTTAAAAAAGTAGTTCCACCTGAAACTGATATACCACCAACTTATACTCCAAATGTTTTTAAAAGCCCTGAAATAAAAACCCCTGGCTCAGTATTAAAAATTGGAGAAGCAAGCACTATTAACATGACTCCAAAAAATGATTTTGCTAATCCAGGAGATGTTTATATGGATAAAATGGAAAAGGATTTAGGGAAAACATTAGTTAGAGAAGGTTTAAAAGAAGATTCAAGACTTTTGGTTAAAATTGATGTTAATTTTGGTGAGATTAGAACGAAATCTGAATTTTTTGTAATTAAATATCGTGATTTTGGACAGATTGATGGCGATTTAGCAAAAGCGACTATGAATGAAAGTATAGTCCAAGAAAGATTATTAATGAAAGAAAATTATCAGCAATTTAAAATATTTCTGAAAGAAGGAATAAATACATTCGAGATAGAAGCTTTAAATAGAGGCGCGTTAGGCGGAAATACAGCTGAATTTCAAATTTATGATGACAAAGGAAAACTTATTAAGTCTGATTATTGGGAAAACTGGGATGCGGGAGTAAAAGGGAAGTTTGTAATTATTAGAGAATAAAGAGTAATTGAAAACTGCTGATTTGTTAAAACGGATCAGCAGTAACTTGAAATTTCATGCTCGCTTTTATTGTTACGTTTTGAGTAATTGTTTCTTTAGTTACGACTTTTGCTCTTAATTTGAAACTTGAAGCCTTAATATATTTATCTAATTTTTCTGGAGTACAAGTTAGATTTATAGTATTTGAAGTTGAATTAATATCATCTAAAAAAGCTAGTTCTATCTCGTCACTGCCGTCACTTGCAGAAATATACATATGTATTGATTTCAAAAATGAAAATGATTTATCAGTTGGATCTGTTATAGTCAATTTCATCTCTTTCAGTCTTACATCCTTAACTAATTCCGCTTTTGTTTTGTTATTTTCAAATACGGTACTGGAATTAGAAGGGATTTCTCTACTTAATTCAAAAGGTATATTGACAGGAAATCCAGCTGGAATGGTAACGGACGTTTCGTTGTCTACTGAAAAGGTAAATAAATTATCAATCACACTGCATGAAAGGGCTAGAAGTCCAAAAATTGCAACGGTTAAGTATTTTTTTGTTTTCATTTTTTTTGTTTTTAGTAGATTATCAGAGATACAAAAGTAAGCTTTTATTTTTCTAAAGTTGATTTATAGGAAATAAACAATTCTGAACTAGTGATAGTTGGCTTTTTAGTGAAGCAGCCGCATTATTTAAACAGAGAAAAATTAAATAAATATTTTTTAAAATTCAATTTTTCAATTCAAAATATAAAAAGTATTTTTGCGCATGCAACACAACGTACTTATTTTAGATTTCGGATCGCAATACACACAGCTTATTGCGCGTAGAGTTCGCGAATTAAATATATTCTGCGAAATCTTCCCTTACAATCATTTTCCGAGTGATTTATCATCTTATAAAGCAGTAATTCTTGGAGGAAGCCCTTTTTCTGTTAGAGGAGAAGATGCGCCACATCCTGATTTATCTCAAATTAGAGGAAAACTTCCAATGTTAGCCGTTTGTTACGGCGCGCAATATTTATCCCATTTTAGTGGTGGTGAAGTTGCTGCTTCAAATACCAGAGAATATGGTAGAGCCAATTTGTCTTTTATAAAAGAGAATGAAGTTTTCTTTGAAGGTGTTTCAGAGAATAGCCAAGTTTGGATGAGTCATAGTGATAGTATTAAGGCTTTGCCAACTGATGGAGTGAAAATTGCAAGTACACATGATGTGGAATTTGCAGCTTATAGAATTGAAGGGGAGACTACTTACGCCATTCAATACCATCCTGAAGTTTTCCATTCTACAGATGGGAAGCAGATGCTGGAAAACTTTCTAGTGAAAATTGCTGAAGTTCCTCAAAATTTTACACCAAATGCTTTCGTAGCTGATATGGTTGCGGAGTTAAAAGAAAAATTAAAGGACGATAAAGTGGTCCTTGGCCTTTCAGGTGGAGTAGATTCTACCGTAGCGGCAGTTTTATTGAATCAAGCTATTGGAAAAAATCTATACTGTATTTTTGTAAATAATGGTTTGCTTCGTAAAAACGAATTCCAAAATGTATTGGATCAATACAAAGGAATGGGTTTAAACGTGAAAGGAGTAGATTCAGGAGATCGTTTCTTATCTGAATTAGCAGGTGTCAGTGACCCGGAAACCAAACGTAAAATTATCGGACGTGTATTTATTGAAGTTTTTGATGATGAATCACACCTTATAGAAGATGTAAAATGGTTGGCGCAAGGAACAATATATCCTGACGTTATTGAATCAGTTTCAGTAAAAGGACCTTCGGCTACTATTAAATCACATCATAATGTAGGAGGTTTGCCTGATTACATGAAATTAAAAATTGTGGAGCCGCTTCGTATGCTTTTCAAAGATGAAGTACGTAGAGTAGGAGCTTCATTAGGAATTGATCCAGAATTATTAGGAAGACATCCTTTCCCAGGACCAGGATTGTCAATTAGAATTTTAGGAGATATCACGCCAGAGAAAGTTAGAATTTTACAAGAAGTAGATGCTGTTTTTATAGACGGATTGAAATCTTGGGGATTATACGATAAAGTTTGGCAAGCCGGAGCTATTTTACTTCCGGTAAATAGTGTAGGTGTAATGGGTGATGAGCGTACTTATGAAAAAGTAATAGCGCTTCGTGCTGTTGAATCTACCGATGGTATGACAGCGGATTGGGTACATTTACCTTATGACTTCTTAATGAAAGTATCTAATGATATTATTAATAAAGTAAAAGGAGTAAATAGAGTGGTTTATGATATTAGTTCAAAACCGCCTGCAACTATTGAGTGGGAATAAAATTAAATTTTTGTTAATCCCTTCTCGGAATATCATTATTTTTAATGTTCTTTATATAAACGGTATCAGATTTTTGGAATAAAATTTGATACCGTTACTTTATTAATGATTTGAATAATTTTATAAATAAAAATGATGAAATATTTTTTTGCGATTTGTATGACTGCTTTGTTGTTTAATTATAGTGTTTTTTCACAAGAAAAAACCACAACACATAAAGTTCAGAAAGGAGAAACCATAAATCAAATTGCACAAAAGTACAATATTACGCCGTTTGATATCTATCAATTAAACCCGGATGCACAAAGTGGATTAAAGCCTAATAGTGTTTTGCTGATTCCAAAAGGTAGCGGTAAACCAATGACAGTGCTTCAAGCCAAGCCAAGCGCAAAGACTGTAACCCATGAAGTGATGCCTAAAGAAACACTTTATGGTATCGAAAAAAAATATGGCGTTTCTGACGAAGCGTTAAAACAAGCCAATCCTTTTCTTGAAAAAGAGGGGTTGCAAATAGGCCAAACCCTAGTTATTCCCTCTAATAAAGTTCAGAAAAATAATACTACGACACTAGAAAAAGTAGTCTATCATTATGTGCTTCCAAAAGAAACAAAATATTCGATCTCTAAACAATATGGAATTACCATTGAAGAATTAGAGCGTAAGAATCCCGAAGTTATTTCTAATTTACCTGAAGGATATAAATTATTGATCAAAGGTATTGCACCCAAATCGGATAAAATTGCTGTTGTGGTTGAATCCAAAAAAGAAATTGGAAAACCCAATCCTGTAAAGACTGATACAGCAGTTAATTATCTAAATTATGAAGTGAAGCCAAAAGAAACTCTTTATAGTTTATCAAAAATGGCAGGTATGACTCAAGAAGAGTTAATCACTTTGAATCCCGCTTTATCTGAAGGTGTTGTAGAAGGAATGATTTTGAAGGTTCCTGCAACGATTACTATTCCGCAAGAAACTAAAAAAGAATACGCCATTTTGTCCAAGAAAATGGGTAGTAACACCAGAAAAAAACTTGTGTTGTTTTTGCCTTTTAATATGGCGAAAATAGAGGGTGATACCGTTAATTCAACTGCAATGCGCTTGAAAAAAGACAAGTTTTTGAACATGACTTTGGATTTTTATTCGGGAGCTTTGATGGCTATCGATTCTGCAAAACAAATGGGACTTTCTTTCGATGTGAAGATATTTGATTCTCAGGAAACCAAAAATACTTCTAATGTTGCGTCTTTAATTAAAGAAAATAATCTAGAAGATTCTGATGCTATAATTGGGCCATTCTATCAAAATAATGTTGAGAAAACAGCTGAATTATTGAATGTGAAGCAAGTTCCTGTAATTTCACCTTTATCAAAAGATTTGGGTAATTCTTACAGTAATTTGTTCCAAACTATCCCAACTGCCGCTGCGGTTAAAAATGCTGTGTTTGACTATATGAGAGCAAAAGGCGGAAATATTATAGCTGTTGTGGATAAGAAAAAAGAATCTGTTATACAGTACATTAAGGAAAATCATAAAGATATAAAATTTTCAACACTTACTGCAAGCGGTGGCGTATCCGCTGAAAATTTAAAAAGTTTATTTGTAAAAGATAAAATAAACTATGTGGTAATGGAAACTGGTAACACAGGAATGATAAAATCAACAATGGCCGCTATGTTGAGTGCTATGGCCGCTTACAAGGTACAGCTGGTTATTTTAGAGCCTAATGAAACACTGGATACCGATGAAATTAATTTTGTGAATTTAACAAAATTGAAATTGATGTATCCTTCTGTTACCCGTGAAAATGAATCTCTGGAAGCTTTAATTTTCGAAAAAGAGTATAGAAAGAAAAATAAAATTTTTCCTAGCGCTTTTGCAACCCGTGGTTTTGATATTACATTTGACACTATGATGCGATTGTCACAAGATAAAACGTATCAGGAAACTGCCGATGCGATGGCGACAGAGCAAGTAGATAATAAATTTGAATACTATAAAAAAGAAGACGGTGGCTATACCAATAAAGGCGTACATATTTTATACTACGACACCGATTTAACCATAAAAGAAGCCAACTAATGACATCAAAGGTAACCTACTTAGGCGATTTAAGAACAGTATCGATACACTTACAATCTGGGACTGAAATAATATCGGATGCTCCAGTAGATAATAACGGAAAAGGAGAGGCTTTCTCTCCAACCGATACTGTTGCTAATGCTTTGGCAAGTTGTATGATGACAATTATGGGAATAAAAGCACGTGATGTGAATGTAGATTTGAAAGATTCTACTGCATCAGTTACAAAAATTATGAATGCCGAGCCAAGACGAATAGGAATAATAGAAATTACTTTTGAGATGGTAGGAACAACCGATCAAAAGAATAAAACTATCCTTGAAAGAGCCGCCATGACCTGTCCTGTTTTCTTAAGTTTAAATACCGAAATAGAGAAACGAATTACTTTCAACTGGAAATAAATTAGGATAAAGAATAAAGAGAAGCAAGAATATTGAATAAATCTTACTTCTCTTCTCTTTATTCTTTTTTCTTCAAAAAAAATGGAACAAAACCAAAAACAACTCATCAAACTCGCCCACACCAAAATGCCTTTTGGCAAATATGAAGGTAAATATCTCATCGATTTACCCGAATATTATGTGGTTTGGTACAGTAATAAAGGATTTCCAAAAGGAGAATTAGGGCAACAACTCCAACTTATTTATGAGTTAAAATTGAATGGATTAGAGGAATTGATACGAAATATCAAAAAGCGATATCCAAAACCGCTGTAATTTGTTAATTCAATAATGTTCTGATTTAAAAAACCGAGCGTTGGGCAATTCTCAAATTTCCAAATTATCTCATTTTCAAATTAGCATTTTCTCAATTTATAATTGTATTTTTGCCACGTTTTTTACACAACTACATTACAAACAAACAACAGAATGAATCAAACGAAATATATTTTTGTTACTGGCGGTGTGACTTCTTCTTTAGGAAAAGGAATTATAGCGGCATCTTTGGCAAAATTATTACAAGCACGAGGGTACAGGACTACTATTCAGAAATTTGATCCCTATATCAATGTAGATCCTGGTACTTTAAATCCATACGAACACGGAGAATGTTATGTTACCGATGATGGGGCAGAAACGGATTTGGATTTAGGGCATTACGAACGTTTTCTGAATGTTCCTACCTCTCAAGCCAATAATGTTACCACAGGTAGAATTTATCTTTCGGTTATTGAAAAAGAAAGAAGAGGGGAGTTTTTAGGAAAAACAGTACAAGTTGTTCCTCATATCACCAATGAAATTAAGGAGAGAATGCAATTGCTTGGTAAATCAGGCGATTATGATATTGTTATTACCGAAATCGGTGGAACAGTAGGAGATATTGAATCCTTACCTTATATCGAATCTGTCCGTCAATTAGTTTGGGAATTAGGAGAACATAACGGTTTAGTAATTCATCTTACTTTAGTTCCTTATTTGGCTGCTGCAGGGGAATTGAAAACAAAACCAACGCAACATTCGGTAAAAACTTTAATGGAAAGCGGTATAAAAGCTGATATTTTAGTTTGTAGGACAGAACACGAAATTTCAGATGAAATACGTAATAAATTGGCTTTGTTTTGTAATGTAAAAAGAGAGGCGGTTATCCAATCTATCGATGCTTCAACCATTTATGAAGTGCCAAATTTAATGTTGGAAGAAGGACTCGATATTGTAGCATTAAAGAAATTAGATTTGCCTAAAAAAGCCGCTCCGGATTTAAAAAACTGGAATACGTTCTTGCGTAGATTAAAACATCCTAAGCATGTCGTAAATATTGGCTTGATCGGGAAATATGTAGAAATGCAAGATTGTTACAAATCTATTTTGGAAGCTTTTATTCATGCAGGTGCTGCCAATGAAACCAAAGTAAATGTAATTTCTATTCATTCAGAACACATTGACGCAACAAACATAAATGAGAAATTAGCCGGTTTAGACGGAATTCTTGTTGCTCCTGGTTTTGGAGAAAGAGGAATTGAAGGGAAAATCGAAGCAGTTCGTTATGCCCGTGAAAATAAAGTGCCATTTTTCGGAATTTGTTTGGGTATGCAAATGGCAATTATTGAATACGCAAGAAATATTGTGGGTTATCCCGATGCTAATTCTACCGAAATGAATGAGCAAACTTCACATCCTGTTGTCAATTTGATGGAAGAGCAAAAAACCATTACCGATAAAGGAGGAACAATGCGTCTTGGAGCTTGGAAATGTGATGTAAAACAAGATTCATTGGCGTATAAAATCTACGGAAAAGAAACTATTTCTGAGCGTCATCGTCATCGTTATGAGTACAATAGTAATTATGTAGCGCAATTACAAAATGCAGGTTTAATCGCTTCTGGAGTAAATCCAGATACAGGTTTGGTTGAAATCATTGAATTAGAAAACCATCCGTTTTTTATTGGAGTTCAATACCATCCTGAATACAAAAGTACGGTGGCAAATCCACATCCTATTTTTGTGAATTTTGTTGCAGCGGCTGTTCAGGCAAAGAAAAAATAGTGTTCCGTTTATAGAATCAGTGTTAAGGCACGGTATTCATTAAACTTTATACTTTAAACAATAAACTTTTTTAAATAAAATAATGGAAGAGAAAAAATTTGACCTTAATTCGATTATAGGTTTTGTATTGATTTTTGGTATTTTGATTTGGATCATGTATCAAAATCAGCCTGATGAGGCAGCCATTGCAGCTGAGAAAACCAAAAAAGAGCTGGTAATCAAGGAGGCCAAAGCCAAAGAATTGGAAGCTAAAACCGTGGCTATAGCTACAGTTGCTGTTGCAGCAACCGGAGATTCCACACAACTGGCCCAATTGCAAAAAACGTTGGGAAATTTCGCTTATTCAGCGACACTTCCTTCTGCGAAAGCTGGTTTTACAACTATCGAAAATGAATTGGTTAAATTGAAAATTGCCAATAAAGGAGGATTTATTGTAGAGGCTACTTTGAAACAATTTGAAAAATTCAAAAAAGGCTCAGGAGAATTGGTTGAATTGATAAAAGACAATAATGCCGATTTGAATGTGCAATTGCTTACCAGTGATAATCGTACTTTAAATTCTAAAGATTTGTATTTTGAACCTACTTTGACAAAAGTTGGAGCGGATCAAGTTTTGTCTATGCGTTTGAAAGCGGGAGCAAATGAATTTTTGGAATACAAATACATATTGAAACCAAACGATTATATGATTGGTTTTGACATTCGTTCTCAAGGATTGAATAAAGTCTTGAATACTTCTAAGCCATTGGATTTAGAATGGAATTTGAAAACCTACAGAAATGAGAAAAGTGTAGCTTACGAAAACCGTTACACCGAAATTTATTTCGAACACGAAGAAGGAAAGATTGATTATGCAGGACTAGGTCAATCAGAAGAATCAGATCTTGAAAAAGCAACTTTTGTAGCTTTCAAGCAGCACTTTTTCTCTACAATTCTTTTGACAAAAACGCCTTTTGAAACGGCTAAATTGAAATCTGCAAATTTGGTTCATGATGATAAAGTAGATACCACTTTTACCAAGCAATTTAAAGCTAATATTCCATTGGCATTCAGTAACGGAGAAGTGGATTATAAAATGAGTTGGTATTTTGGGCCAACAGACTATAAGACATTAAAATCATACGATAAGAATCTTGAAAAAATTATCTCACTTGGATGGGGTATTTTTGGATGGATCAATAAATTTATCTTTATTCCATTATTCGGATTTTTAAGTTCTTATATCGCATACGGGATTGCGATAATTATTTTCACTATTCTGATAAAATTAGCAATGTCGCCTATTACGTTCAAATCATTCTTGTCACAAGCCAAGATGAAAGTATTGCGACCTGAAATTACAGAATTGGGAGAAAAATTCAAAAAAGACCCAATGAAGAAGCAGCAGGAAACGATGAAATTGTACAATAAAGCGGGTGTGAATCCTATGGCGGGATGTATTCCAGCCTTGATTCAGCTTCCTTTTATGTATGCTTCGTTTCAGTTTTTCCCATCGGCTTTTGAGTTGAGACAAAAAAGTTTCCTTTGGGCAGATGATTTATCTTCTTTTGATGAAATTATAAGATTGCCTTTCTATATTCCTTTTTACGGAAATCACATCAGTTTGTTTCCAGTGCTTGCCTCGATTGCTATTTTCTTCTATATGAAAATGACTTCTGGTGATCAACAAATGGCTGCTCCACAACAAGAAGGTATGCCGGATATGGCGAAGATGATGAAAATCATGATTTATGTATCGCCAATAATGATGTTGTTTTTCTTCAATAGTTATGGTGCGGGATTGAGTTTGTATAACTTTATTTCGAATCTAATTACCATTGGAATTATGATTGTCATCAAAAGATACTTTATTGATAGCGATAAGATTCATGCTCAAATTCAAGAAAATAAATTGAAAGAGCCAAAAAAACAAGGCAAATTCCAGAAAAAACTTCAAGAAGTTATGGAACAGGCCGAAGCTCAAAAAGCACAACAAAAGAAAAAATAATTCATAAAAAAAATCTCGATACATTTCGAGATTTTTTTATTTAGACATAATTTAAGCGGACCGAATTCGTTACTATAAAAAGGTAATTATGAAAGCATTTTGTAAAAAAGGAATACTTGTTTTGATTTTTTTGAATGTGTTTTGTCTTCATGCACAAACGGATTTCAATAAATTAGACGAAAAGGGAAGAAAGCATGGAGTATGGAAAGGCTTTTATGAGGAATCAAAAAGACCAAGATACGAAGGGACTTTCTCTCATGGAAAAGAAATAGGTATTTTCAAATTTTTTGATGATACCAAATCAGCTTCCGTAATTGCCACTAGAGAATTCAATGCTAAAGAGAATTCAGCTTATACTATTTTTTATGATCAGAATAATAATAAAGTGAGTGAAGGCAAAGTGGTGAATAAATTATTTGAAGGAAAATGGAAGTATTACCATCAAGCTTCAAAAACCATTATGGCAACTGAAAACTACAGCAAAGGAAAGTTGGAAGGCTTGCGAACTGTTTTTTATCCTGATGGCAAAATTGCCGAAGAAATCAGTTATAAGAACAATTTGAAAGACGGTACTTATAAGAAATATACGGAGAAAGGAATTGTACTTGAAGAATCTATCTTCAAGAATAACAAATACAATGGTTTGGCAGTTTTTAAAGACACTAATGGGAATGTAGTTTCTAAAGGACAGTTTTTAAATGGTAAAAAAGTTGGTATTTGGCAATTTTTTGAAAAAGGAAAATTGGTTAGAGAATTGAACATGAGTAATCCCCAAAATGCTACAAAAAACAAGAATAATTAAGTCTCACATTGCGCAAATACTATTGTAAATCTTTTTGTAACTTTGCACTCTTATTAAAATTATAATTTTTTTGAAGATGAAGCGTGTTGTTGTAGGACTTTCCGGAGGTGTAGATTCAAGTGTTGCGGCTTATTTGTTGCAGCAACAAGGCTATGAAGTCATAGGTCTTTTTATGAAAAATTGGCATGATGATTCTGTTACTATTTCAAACGAATGCCCATGGCTGGAAGACAGCAATGATGCATTGCTTGTTGCAGAAAAATTAGGGATTCCTTTTCAAACCGTTGATTTAAGCGAAGAATACAAAGAAAAAATCGTTGACTACATGTTCAACGAATATGAAAAAGGGCGTACTCCAAACCCTGACGTACTTTGTAATCGCGAAATAAAATTTGACGTTTTCATGAAAATTGCTTTGAGTCTTGGTGCCGATTATGTGGCTACAGGGCATTATTGTCAAAAAAGCGAAATCGAAGTGAACGGGGAAACTGTTTACCAACTTAAGGCTGGTGCCGATACAAATAAAGATCAGTCCTATTTTCTTTGTCAGTTGTCACAAGAGCAATTGGCAAAATCGTTATTTCCTATTGGAGAATTGACAAAACCTGAAGTTCGGGAAATTGCTGCTCAAATGGATTTGATTACTGCCGAAAAGAAAGATTCTCAAGGATTATGTTTCATTGGAAAAGTGCGTTTGCCAGAATTTTTGCAACAAAAATTGCAACCCAAAGACGGATTGATTATTCAAATTGATAAAAACAATCCTGTTTATAATTTAGGAAAACAGGAAGGCTTAACGCTGGAAGAGGATTTGGCTTCTGATGCAAGAAAAATTCCATATACTCCAGAAATGGGCAAAGTAGTAGGGAAACATCAAGGTGCTCATTATTTTACCATTGGGCAACGAAAAGGATTGAATGTAGGTGGAACTACAGATCCATTATTTATCATAGCTACTAATGTGGTAACCAATACCATTTATACCGGATTGACGAGTCAACATCCTGGATTGTTTAGAAAATCATTGTTTATCGAAAAATCCGAAGTGCATTGGATTCGAAAAGATTTGGCTTTGGCCAATGGACAAACTATGGAGATTATGGCAAGAATTCGTTACAGACAACCTTTACAAAAAGCAGTAGTACACCAATTTGAAAACGGAATGTATGTTGCCTTTGACGAACCACAATCCGCAATAACCGAAGGGCAATTTGTGGCTTGGTATTTAGAAGATGAATTAGTTGGTTCGGGAGTTATTTCTTAGTTTAGTACTTTTATTTATAAAAAGTTCTAAAAACGCACGCTTTCGCGGAATTTAAAATGCGATAAAAGTGCTATATTGATGATTCAATCCGAGCGTTATTTGGAATTTTTTATAACTTACAAATAAAATTGACTATGAGAAAAATCTATTTGTTTGTTTTTTTATTGATTACATCAGCAGGATTTTCTCAAGAAGATGCTTGGATATATTTCAATACTAAACCCAGTTTTCAATTTTATTTAGATACACCTTTGCAAATGCTTACTCAAAGAGCTTTGGATAGGAGAACCAATCAGAACATTGCTTTAGACTTTAAAGATGTTCCCATTGAGTCGTCTTATATCAATCAAGTAAAAGCAGTTGCAGGAATTACTGTTATGGCAAAATCCAAATGGTTGAATGCTATTCATGTTCGTGGAACACAAGTAAATGTAAATTCATTGGGAGCATTTTCATTTGTCAGTAAAGTCGATTTTGCGGATAAATCACTCAATCAAACTGGAAAAATAGCGAAGTCATCAAAAATTAAAAAGGTAAATAAAACGAAAAAAACCAAAATTAATTACGCTTACGGAACCTCTGAAAATCAAATACAGATGCTTAATGGACAATTACTACACCAACAAAATTATACCGGTTCCGGAAAAATAATAGCCGTTTTGGATGCTGGTTTTCCCGGTGTTAATACAGCACAACCTTTTCAAAGATTGAGGGATAATAACCAGATTTTAGGAGGTTACAATTTTGTATTAAGAAATCCGGATTTTTACACTGGAGTTTCACACGGAACAGCTGTACTCTCTTCGATGGGTGGCTATAAAGAAAATTCATTAGTGGGAACAGCTCCTGACGCTTCCTATTATTTATTTATCACCGAAGATGATACTTCCGAAAATCCTGTTGAAGAATCGCTTTGGGTAGAAGCAGCTGAAAAAGCAGATAGTTTGGGTGTGGATATTATAAATACCTCTTTAGGCTATTTTGAATATGATAACCCTGCTTATAGTTATACCTATAGCGAAATGAACGGGACAACAGCTTTTATGTCACGTGGCGCTGTAATTGCATTTAGCAGAGGTATGATTGTAGTAGCGTCAGCCGGTAATTCAGGTGGTACATCCGATCCACATATTGCTGTACCTGCCGACGCAACATCAGTAATTGCGGTAGGAGCGGTAAATGCTTCAGAGTCTTTGACTTCATTTAGTTCCATAGGACCTTCGTCTGACGGAAGGATAAAACCGGATGTTATGGCTCAAGGACAATCGGATGTCTTGTCCGATGAATTTGGGAATATAGTTGTTGGAGATGGAACCTCTTTCTCTAGTCCTATTATGGCAGGAATGATTGCTTGTTTATGGCAGGCAAATCCTATCAAAACCAATGAGGAAATCAGGCAACTAGTGATAAAATCTGCAGATAGATTTGCAACGCCCAATAATCAATATGGTTATGGCATTCCAGATTTTGGTTTAGCGGTGAGCAATGGATTATCACTAGACATTTTTTCGAAAGATGATTTTATAATTTATCCGAATCCGGCAAGTGATTTTATTTCAATTTCATTACCACTAAGTCTTGATAGAGCAACGGTTGCCATTTATACTATTTTAGGTCAAAAAGTGTTAGATAAAGAAATCACAACACAATCGGCTAGCATTTCATTGAAAGCATTGAGTAAAGGAATGTATATATATAAAGTGGAATCCAATTCTTTTTCTAAAACTGGAAAAATAATAAAACATTAACATTCTCAACAATACATGAATAAAATTACAGAACTTTTCAAAATTAAATATCCAATTATTCAAGGAGGAATGATTTGGAACAGTGGCAATAAATTAGCGGGTGCGGTTAGCAATGCAGGAGGTTTGGGATTGATAGGTGCCGGTTCCATGTATCCTGAAGTCTTAAGGGAACACATTCAAAAATGTAAAAAAGCCACTTCAAAACCTTTTGGAGTAAATGTTCCGATGTTGTATCCCAATATCGAAGAAATCATGAAAATTATTGTTGATGAAGGTGTTAAAATCGTTTTTACATCGGCTGGAAATCCCAAAACGTGGACTTCTTATTTGAAAGAAAACGGTATAACGGTAGTGCATGTGGTCAGCAGTTCTGTTTTTGCATTAAAAGCACAGGATGCTGGCGTTGATGCGGTAGTTGCCGAGGGATTTGAAGCTGGAGGACATAACGGAAGAGAGGAAACCACCACGTTTACGCTAATCCCAATGGTGAAAGAAAAAATTACCATTCCGTTGATTGCTGCAGGTGGAATTGCGACCGGTCGTGGTATGCTTGCTGCAATGGCACTGGGAGCAGACGGAGTTCAGGTTGGAAGCCGGTTTGCTGCATCGGTTGAATCTTCTTCACATGAAAATTTCAAGAAAACCATTATAAACGTAAAAGAAGGCGATACACAATTGACCTTAAAAGAACTCGCACCAGTCCGATTGATTAAAAATAAATTTTATCAGGATGTTCAGCATTTGTATGAAAAGTGTGCAACAAAAGAAGAATTAATTGGTTTATTAGGTAGAGCGAGAGCAAAACGTGGTATGTTTGAGGGAGATTTAATCGAAGGAGAGTTAGAGATCGGTCAAATAGCAGGATTAATTCACGAGATTAAACCAGCGGGAGACATTATTCAGGAAATGATAGCCGATTTTGAAACAGCGAGAAAAGAAGTAATGAACTTTGATTTTTAATTTATAAATAATGACGAAGAAAAAAATATATATAATATTCCTTTTTTTGGTCTTAGGACTGCAACATTCGTTTGGACAAAACTATAAGTTTAAAACATCAGGCTTTAGTGTTTTAGAAAAAAATGAAATGGGGAAATGGGGAAAGTGGTCTGATCTGAATTTGGTCAATATTTTAGTCACTTTGGATACCAATAAAAATAGAATTGTGGTTTATTCCCAAATCATTCAGCTCTTTGAAATAATTGATTATCAGCCCACAGAAGAGAATGATACTGATATTGTTTATTCATTTACTTGTAAGGATAATGAAGGGGTCGATTGTACCGTTTCTATAATTACCCGAAAAAAGCAGGGCAACAGGAAACAATTGTACATCAATTATGATGATAGGATTGTAGTTTATAATATTTTTAATATGTAATTCTGTTATGTTGCGTGAGGGATGGCAGTGAAAAGCCCACAGCCTGACGAAGGAAGAGCGAGGACTTGTAACGTACAGCCCGACCCGTTTTTTCAACGGGTCACGCCCTAAATTTTCTCAATATCTTTAATAAAATCATCGTATTCCATATAAAACAACTCTAAAGCATTCATTTTCTCGTTGTAAAAGTCAAATATTTCATCCCAATAGTTGCGATTGCTAACACCAATACCTAATTTTTCAACCCAAATGCGGCTGATAGTTTTGCCGTTTTCGAGATTAAATTCTTTCTCGAAAACCAAATCTTTAATGAATTCGTCCTCTAAAATATTTTTTAATGCTTCTATTTTTTCAAAATAGGCAATTCGTTTTTCATCATTTCGATGCTCAATATCTATTAAAACTTGGGCTTTTTTATTGTCTACGTAAAATTTGAAAGAGAAATCCTTGATTTTGGTGTCGTATAGCAACCATTTTCGGGGGTATTTTTCTGCGAATGCGATCCAGAATTCTCGTTTTAATTTTTGAGTTTGTTCTTTGCTGTACATTTTTATTTATTTGAATTTGATTTTAGAAAATTTGCTAAACGTTATTTTCTAAACTATATTTATAAGATCTTTTGGTATGCAAAAATAGACTTTGATTATGGATTTTCAAGATTTTTTAAAATATGTTCCCAATTTTGCTCAAGCAAAGCTTCCTGCATTTGAAGCGCAGATTAAAATGGCGCCTCTAGAGCGAATAGATGCTTTGAAAAATGGAATTTTTGATAATAAAAAATCAAGAAAAGCTGCCGTCATGATGTTGTTTTATCCTAAAAATGGAAGAACACATTTGGTGCTTATTGTACGGAGTTCCTATGAAGGGACCCATTCTTCCCAAATAGCATTCCCGGGTGGTAAATTTGAACCGGAAGATGCCGTTTTTGCAAATACGGCTTTACGGGAAACCCATGAAGAAATAGGAATTCTTCCCAGAAACATAGAAATTATAAAGCCTTTTACAGAATTGTATGTTCCGCCAAGTAATTTTATGGTGCATCCTTTTTTAGGAATTAGTAGAGAAGAAATCAGTTTTATTCCTGACCCTAATGAAGTGGCAAATATAATTGAATTGCCTTTATCGGTTTTCTTGAGTGATGAAATAATTATCAGTGCTGAAATGGCAACTTCTTATGCGGGTAAAATTACTGTCCCGGCTTTCAAAATAGAGGAGCATATTGTTTGGGGTGCTACGGCCATGATGTTGAGCGAATTGAAAGAGGTTTTGAAAGAGGTTTTAGGTTGAAAGGATTTGTTTTTAATTGTTGAAAAAGGAGTATTCAACTCTTTGTAGTTTTCAATAAGGTTTGTACAATCTGTAATTAACTTCAAATATAAATTTCGTAAGTTTGTAGTCCAAATTCACAAAAATACACACAATTTTATGGGATTATTTAAGAGAAATCCTTTTGGACACATATTATTTATAAAAAAATGGTTAATCCGAATCTTCGGAGCCATCACGCATAGACGTTATAGAGGATTTAATGAATTACAAATTGAAGGTTCGGAAATTATAAGAAATTTACCGGATGCAAACGTACTTTTTATTTCCAATCACCAAACCTATTTTGCCGATGTTGTGGCTATGTTTCATGTTTTTAATGCGAGCTTGAGTGGGCGAGACGATACCATTAAAAATGTATGTTATCTCTGGCAACCCAAGATGAATATTTATTATGTTGCCGCCAAAGAAACCATGCAAGCCGGTTTATTACCAAGGATTTTATCGTATGTAGGAGCAATAACTGTTGAAAGAACTTGGCGTGCCAAAGGTGTTGATGTAACCGAAAAACGAGAAGTAAACCCAAACGATACTGAAAATATTAAAATAGCGCTGAAAGATGGTTGGGTAATCACTTTTCCACAGGGAACTACCAAATCTTTTAAGCCCGTTCGCAAAGGAACGGCTCATATTATCAAACAACACAGACCTATTGTTGTGCCTATTGTTATTGATGGTTTCCGTCGTTCGTTTGATAAAAAAGGATTACGCATGAAAAAGAAAGGAATCTTGCAGTCATTTATCATCAAAGAGCCTTTGGATATTGATTACGATAATGATACAATTGAGGAAATTGTTGAAAGAGTGGAATATGCCATTGAGCAACATCCTTCGTTTTTAAAAGTTATTCCATCCGAAGAATTAAAAGCGCAGGAAGAATTGAACCGTTTAAGACAATGGGAATATTAGAAATGAATTTCTACTTGATTAATTAAGGAATTAGTGAATTAGTGACAATTTTAATATATCATATCCGTGTAGATCTGTTCAATCTGTATCATCTGTGTTCCATTTTTAAATTTCTGGGACGTAGCCTTTAGAACGAGGCTACAAATCTATCTTTTTCAATTCTTTATAATTGGCATACAATCTTTTCAACAAGATTCCATACAATAACCTGTAAAATAACCAGAATATCCCAAAAAATACAGCGATAGTCAAAATTAGAATGCCTATTGTGATGGCCATAATTTTTCCGTCGTTGGCAATTTTATCCTTCAAAATACTTACATCAGGATTGTAAGAAAAGGCAATTACAAAACCTATAATTAAGCTAAAAACAATCATCCCAAGATTATACCAAACATAATATTGGACCGTTTTTCGGGTTTTTAGAATGTCTTTCATCAACTGTTTTGTGGAAGCAGTTGTCGAAATCAAAATGTAGTTTTTATAAAATAAATAGATAAAAACCAGTATCACGCCATAATTAAAAATGGTTAGCACCTCAAAATATTGGATTAATTCATCGTGTTTCAGTTTCTTAAAATAATCATCAGTATTAAAAGCCAAGCTAATCAATGTCCATATTGAAACCTCCAAAATACTGATAACCAAAATCCACTTCACAATCGAAGACGATTTTTTATGAATCATTTTGTAAATTTCTATTTCCGAAACTTGTTCAAAAGAATTATCATTCTTCTGCCAGTCTTTTTTCAATAAATCCAGCTCTTTCATATTCCTAATGGATTTAATATTTTTTTTAATTTCCCTTTTATTCTATTCATTTTAACTCTGGCATTTACTTCGCTAATTCCTAATGTCTCGGCTATTTCAGTATAATCTTTATCTTCCAGATACATAAACACGAGTGCTTTTTCAATATCATTCAGCTGATAAACCGCCTTATACATGAGTTTTATCTGTTCTTCTTCCTCATAATTATACTCGATATCATGAGTAAAATGCTGTCTTCCCTCAAATTCAATGGTGCTTATCGATCGTTTGGTCTTGCGATATAAAGTAATAGCAGTATTCAAAGCCACGCGATACGCCCAAGTCGAAAATTTGCTGTCGCCCCTGAATTTTGGAAATGCTTTCCATAACTGAATCGTGATTTCCTGAAACAAATCCTTGTGTGCATCATCGCCATTAGTATACAACCGACAAATTTTGTGGATTATATTCTGATTTTCCTGCAACTGCTTTACAAAAGAATGTTCTAGATTTTCACTCATAACAGATTAGACCGACTCAAGTCAATTTTGTTACAAATTACAACTTTTTTATTTTGAAGCACAACTTTTTAGAAATACAATAAACACTCGTCCCGCTGTACATTTCAATCTTTCTAGTCCTGAACTTGTTTCAGAATCCTGAAACAAGTTCAGGACTAGAAAGGATTTCCATTGCCATCGCGGCTAGTTTACACGTTTAGTATTTCTTAAGAATTTTTCCAAAAAACAAAAATTTTGATAGTAATAGATGGAATTCTAGGTTGAAAAACATTGTATCTTTGAGTATCAACAACTCAGAAATTTTAAACATGAACATCCCAAATTCAACTTTACCCAGAATAGTAATAATAGGTGGAGGCTTCGCAGGAATAGCACTAGCCAAAAAACTAAAAAGTAAAAAAGTTCAGGTTGTTCTTTTAGACAAACACAATTACCATACCTTTCAACCTTTATTATATCAAGTCGCCACTGGCGGACTTGAAGCCGGTTCCATCGCGTACCCCATCCGAAAAGTAATTCAGGAATACGACGATTGCTATTTTAGATTGACTTCCGTCAAAGAAATCGATACCAAGAACCAAAAAGTAATCGCCGAAATAGGCGAATTAAGCTATGATTATTTAGTCATTGCTACAGGTTCTAAAACCAATTATTTTGGGAACAAAGAAATAGAGCGCAACAGCATGGCCATGAAAACCATACCGCAATCACTTAATATCCGCAGTCTTATTCTTGAAAATTTCGAACAAGCTGTGCTAACCACTGATTTAGCCGAACGAAATAGCCTCATTAATTTTGTACTTGTAGGTGGCGGACCAACAGGAGTAGAGTTGGCTGGTGCTTTGGCCGAAATGAAGAAAGCCATTTTGCAAAAAGATTATCCCGATCTTGATATTGCCAAAATGGAAATCAATCTCATTCAAAGTGGCGACAGAATTCTCAACACTATGAGCGAGAAATCCTCACAAGCCGCCGAAAAATTTCTACTCAGTTTGGGCGTTAAAATCTGGAAAAACGTTCGTGTTATCAATTATGATGGCCGAATGATTCTCACCAATTCTGATTTAACTTTTGATACCGCCACTGTAATTTGGACCGCAGGTGTACAAGGTGCTATTGTTGCCGGACTGGATGAGGAATCACTGGTTGAAAAAGTAGAACGCATTCGAGTAAACGAATTCAATCAAGTAATGGGTTACGACAATATTTTTGCCGTAGGCGATATTGCATCTATGGAAACCGAAGAGTATCCACAAGGGCATCCCATGTTGGCGCAACCCGCCATGCAACAAGGAAAACTGTTGGGAGAAAATATAATTAAATTAATTAGAAAGGAACCTATGGAAGCTTTTGAATACAATGACAAAGGTGCGATGGCTACCATAGGAAGAAATAAAGCGGTAGTCGATTTTCCAAAATACCATTTCAGCGGTGTTTTTGCCTGGTTTGTCTGGATGTTTGTGCATTTGTTCTCCTTAATTGGCTTCAAAAACAAAGCAGTAGTTTTCTTGAATTGGGTGTACAACTACATTCGTTTTGACCGCGAGGGCCGATTGATTATCCGCCCATATAAAAAGAAAAGTTTTACTGCATTTACTAGTGATGAGGTTTAGAAAATATGAGTTATAAATTATTAGTTTTTGGGACTAACTTAAAACTCATAATTTATAACTCACAACGCTTTTTCCTTATAATAATTTACCATCAAATTCACAAATTTGCTGTATCCCTCCATACCATCTTTTTGTTGGTTTAATTTCAGGAAACTGTCGTAAAAAGCATGAAAACCTGTTTCGATTGGTGTTTCGTATTGTTTCCAGAAATCCTCACTTTCTTTGTAGTTTTTTAAAATTCCGGGATGAACAGTTTTTAGTAATTGTTTAAATATTTTTTCGTCACGAACTTGCCAATTGCTTAAACAATAGCGTAAAGCCATACTGTATCCGGAATATTGAAAGTATAAATTGTCATTTTTTACTGAAGCCAAAAATCCAATGAAATTACATTCGCTTTCACTGGCATAGCCCATTTGATGTGCCATTTCGTGATTGGTTGTCATTGAGAAACTATACATCGGGCCAAGATCATTTACTTGGGCTTCATTGGTAAACGGATTCAAATAGCCACCAAACCCCATATAGGACAAAGGCAAACTGAGAATCGATTTTTTTGCACTCAAATGGGTGTAAGAAAAATAAGAATATTCTCTGGATAGGTTTTTATAGCCGTTCAAGTTCATTTCAAAAACCTGTTCTTGCGAGTAGGGGAATACCACTTTTAAACTGTCATTTTTTGTAATCTGACCTTGAATGGCGTTGGTTTTGGTGATTAATTTTTTGGTGAAAGCCAATAAATCAGCATCAGAATACTCTTTTTTAATTGCCATTTTCTCAAAAAGTGGTTGGCGATGATAATTGAAAGCCCAAAGAATATGGAACAAAAAATAAAAAACCGAAATAAAACTTAAAACAGCCAGAATGTTCTTTTTCCATGCTTGTTTAGCTCCGCTCTGCTCGGCTCTGCCTCGAGTCCAGGATTTTCTTTTGTTCCAAAACCATATTAAAATAAGGGAAATCACAATAAAATAAATAAAATCACCCACAGAAAAAGGAATTGTGCCAAAAACAATTCTCGAAAATTTAGCAATAATAGGATACAAGCCATTGCTGTAAAATTGCTCGACATGTTCTGGAAAAAAGGGAATAATCTGCAGAACGATTATTTGGATAAAAAGAAAGAAGGAAAGAAAATATTTTGGTTTCACTGGATGAATTTTGAAAATGTAAAGATAATTACAATATCAATTAGTATCGAAAAGAATTTAAACTTTGTAACTTTGGGGCTTGTAAATGTTAAACCTCAAACAAAAATAAATGAGCCAAGAAATAAGAAATCTGGAACCCAAAGCACTTTGGAATAAGTTTGCCGATTTGAACGCAGTGCCTCGTCCTTCTAAAAAAGAAGAACGTGTGATTGAGTTTATGAAAAATTTCGGAAATAGTCTGGGATTGGAAACTTTTGAAGATGAAATACGAAATGTAATTATTCGCAAGCCGGCTACTCCAGGAATGGAAAATCGTAAAGCGATTGTGCTTCAAGGCCATTTGGATATGGTGCATCAAAAAAATACCGATACCGTTTTTGATTTTGATACACAAGGAATCGACATGTATGTGGATGGAGACTGGGTTCGCGCAAGAGGAACAACTCTTGGTGCTGATAACGGTCTTGGAGTTGCCACAATTATGGCAATTCTGGAAAGCAAGGACATTCCGCATCCTGCCATTGAAGCTTTGTTTACCATTGACGAAGAAACTGGAATGACTGGAGCTTTGAACTTAAAAGGAGGCATTCTTAAAGGTCAAATACTTTTGAATTTAGATACCGAAGAAGATAATGAAATCGACATTGGTTGTGCTGGAGGAATCGATGTAACGGCTACAAGAAGTTATCACGAAGAGGAAGTTCCAGAAGGTTCTGTTGGACATATTATTACGGTAAAAGGATTGAACGGCGGGCATTCCGGAATGGATATCCATAAAGGTTTGGGTAATGCCAATAAAATAATGAACCGTTTATTATTTGATGCTTTTGAAAACTTCGGTTTACAAGTGGCAGAAATCAACGGAGGAAGTTTGCGTAACGCTATTCCCAGAGAAAGTGTTGCTAAAGTAATTATTTCCGAAATGTTTGATGAAGCTTATATTTTTGATATGCAAGAAATCATCAACGATATCAAAAACGAATTTAAAACTACTGAACCTAACTTAACTATCGAAATCGTGAAATGCGATTTGCCGAAAAAAGTAATGGATTTAGGTGTTCAGGAAGGAATTATCAGAGCGATTTATGCAGCACACAACGGAGTGTATCGAATGAGTGCCGATATGGAAAATCTGGTAGAGACTTCTAATAATATTGCCAGAGTAATCATCAAAGATGGTGAAATTTCAATAGGATGTTTGACCCGTTCTTCTGTAGAAACGTCTAAATATGATTTGGCTAATTCTTTGCGTTCTGCTTTTGAATTAGTAGGTTGTGAAGTAGAACTTTCAGGTTCTTATCCAGGTTGGACTCCAAATGTAAATTCGGAGATTCTAGACGTTCTGGTTGCTATTTACGAGAAACAAAATAACGAGAAACCAAAAGTTGTGGCTTGTCACGCAGGATTGGAATGTGGGATTCTGGGAACTAATTATCCTGAAATGGATATGATTTCTTTTGGACCAACCATTCACGGAGCGCATTCTCCGGATGAAAGAGCAAGTATTTCTTCTTCTCAGAAATTCTGGAAATTTGTATTGGAAATTTTAGCTAATATTCCAGTAAAATAGTATTCAGCTATTGAAAAAAGTGTTCAGTGTTCAGTTTAAAAAGAAGTGTTCAGTTATAAATACTGACCACTAAACAACTGAATACTGAACACTAAATTTTAGTCTCTTTTAGGACTGTTTTTCTTTTCTCTTTTTTCTTCTTTCTTTTCCTTTGCAGTTTTCAGAGGTTCTTTTTTCAAAGTTTTCTTTGCGTCTTGACTTTTTGCCATGATATAGGTATTTAGATTTTGTTTTTAATTTTTGATGTAAGTAAATGTATATAATATTTTGATTTGTTTTAAATATTATTTTAAAAAATCCCCGTCGATGATTAATAATTCAACACCATTAGCAGCTATAGAGCGATGAGAACTTAAATCATCAGAAACGACATAAGTCATCCCTTTAGACAGATTTGTTTGTTCTCCAGTCTCCATTTCGCTAATAAAATCACCTTCCAGACAATGCACAATATGTCCTTTTTGGCACCAATGATCTGCCACATAATTTTCTGAATAAATAACTTTTCGGATTCGTAACCCACCTAATTGTATGGTTTGCCAATAGGCAGTTCCCGTTTCTCCTCTATGTTCTGTTCTTTCTATTTTGTCCCAATTGATGGCTTGGAAAGGTATGTTAGACATGGATTTTGTTTATTGGATTAATAAAATTTTGGCTAAAATTCAAATTTAAGTGTTTTCCACTCGTAACTACAAAAAATAATTAAAAATGAAAGAACTTTGAGTTTTGATTTGGTAGCGAGATAGAGATTTGAACTCGGGGTCAGATTATGAATTAATTTTCTTACGAATTAAACTCTCCTTTTTGCGTTAAAAAGGGATGTTTTCGTCTGCCTCTAAATGATGGATTTTGTGGTTAATTTTTAAATCAATTTTTTTATCATGTTTAAAAAATTAATATTTAACTCTCTCTAAAAAATCATTTTTATAGGTTCTTCCAATAGGGATATTCCTGTTGTTTACAGTAACACTATTAGTATTCCAGTTAGTAATTTGTTCTTTGGCAACAATGAAGGACTTATGTATTCTAAAAAAACGACTCTCGGGTAAAATCTTTTCCATTGTTCTTAGTCTTTCATATACAACAAGGATTCCTTCCGTTGTAGCGATTTTTATATAATCCTTCAAGCCCTCAATAAAATAGATGTTGTTTACATTTACTTGTTTATTTTCTTTCCCTACTTTCAGAGAAATAAACAGTTCGTTTTGTGCCTCAACATTAGGCAATTGATTCATATTTGATTCCGAATTAATAAATCGAGAAATTGATTTTAAAAATCGTTCTTGACTTATAGGTTTTAGTAAATAATCAAATACTTCTAATTCAAAACCTTCAACAGCATAATCTCTATATGCAGTGGTTAAAATTACTTTTGGTTTTTTGTTTAAAGACTTAAGTAATTCTAACCCACTCATGCGTGGCATTTGTACATCCAAGAAAATTAGGTCAACCTCATTTTGTTGTAAAAAAACAAAAGCTTCTATGGCGTTATCAAATGAATTGATAATTTCAAAATCGGGCAAATTAGATAGATGATTTGCAATTAGTGCTCTTGCAGGCACTTCATCATCAATTATCAGGCATTTATACATTTAATATATTATTTTAAGGACCACCATATAAAGTCCATCTTCTTTTAAGATATTCAAAAGATGTCTCTCTGGATAGTAAAGTTTTAATTGTCTTTTTAGGTTTTCTAATCCCATTCCACCTTTTTCAGAATTTATATTCGTAATTGATGGTTCCTCAACACTATTTGATATTTTAAAACTCAATTCCTTAAGTTCCTCATTGATATCAATTTCAATTTTTATCCAAGATTTCTTGATAGAGTTATTTACCCCATGTTTGATACTATTTTCTATTAATGGCAGTAATAGTAACGGCTGAATAAAAAGTTCTTCAGAGTTCTTAGGTAAGTTTATTTCAACATTTAGTTTATCACCTAAACGAATTTTATGTAATTCAATAAAATTTTCCAAATAATCAAATTCTTCATTCAAAGGGACTAGTTCTTTTTTTGAATGGTATAAGTTGTATTCAATAAAATTAGAAAGATGAAGTATTTGGCTTGCAGTCTCAGGGCTTTTTAAAATAGCCGTCGAGTAAATATTATTTAACATGTTAAATAAGAAGTGTGGATGAACTTGGTATTTCAATAAATCCAATTCTGACTTTACTTTTTCTCTATTTAGAGCATCAAGAACCTGTCTTTGATTAGACCAATGCTTTATAAAGTAAAACATTCCATACATACCTACCATTAAATACAAACTTACCAATTCTAATAAGAGCTTAGGAATCGAAAAGAAATTTTCGTCAAATTCATCTTTAGGAAGATAGTTTGGTTCAAAATAGAAATAGCTAAATGCTCTTTTAGCAAAAACAAAAAACAGAGCAATAGCTATTATATAAGACCAAAAAACGACTTTGTTTTTTGTGTCATGCAATTTTTCAAATACGATATGAAAGGTTAAGGTTGCTGTTAAAAAAGCAACAGGAATATGGAATATGGAGTAAACAAAATACTTTTCGTATTCATTACTCAATGCACCAATCCCTATCCATTTATATAAGAATAATAAGCTCCAAAAAATAATATTGAACTTAATAACTCCACCTTTACTAAACATAATTTTTTTTAAATAAAGGTATATAATATAACCTATTTTGATTTCAATTAATTCATTTTTTAGACTAACTCCCAACTTTTTAGATGAACAACTTTTTTTTAATATGTTCGTCTAAAAAATTAGTCATTGAGCTAATAAAAAAAAATAGTATACAATGAACTATTATTTTTGAAATAAAAAGCATGAAACCAAACCACCTTTTAATTATTACCTTTTTAATTTTTATATTTCACAATCAACTTTCCGCCCAGCAATCAAAGAGAAGTATTTTTGTTAAATATTCAACCGAAAAAATTAATCTTGACGGAGTTTTAGATGAACCCGTTTGGCAAAGTACAGATTTAGCATCTGATTTTTGGCAATTTTTCCCAACAGATTCTTTAAAGTCTAATAATAAAACCGAAGTCCGAATGACATACAATGAAACTACTTTGTATATTGGGATTCGGGCTGAAAGTAAGGATGGAAAATTTATTGTTAACTCATTAAGAAGAGATTTTAGTGGCTCAACTAATGATAATGTTTCCTTAATTTTTGACACTTTTAATGATGCTACAAATGCCTTCATGTTTAGTGTGAATCCTTATGGAGTACAAAGAGAATCTTTAGTTTCGGGAGGTGGTTCTTCTTCCACAGACGCCCTTAATTCAACTTGGGATATTAAGTGGCAATCCGAAGGTAAAACCTATGAAAACTATTATGTTTTGGAAATTGCTATTCCTTTTAGTTCATTGAAATTTAAGGAAGGTGGGCAAACGTGGCGTTTTCAGGCCTACCGTTGGGATTTACAAACTAATGAACAAAGTGCGTGGTCCAGAGTACCTCAAAATCAATTATTGGTTAATTTGGCATTTTTAGGGGAAATGCATTTTGAAAAACCTTTAGGTAAAAATCGCCCTCCAATCTATGTTATTCCATATATGAATGCTGTAACATCTAAAGATTTTTCGAATAATGTAACAGGCAATAATTTTGCTTTTGGAGCAGATGCAAAAATAGCAATTGGTAATGGCCTTAATTTGGATATCACTGCTAATCCTGATTTTTCTAATGTAGAAGTGGATAATATTGTAACGAATATTACCCGATTCGAATTATCGTTGCCAGAAAAAAGACAATTTTTTATTGATAATGGTGATCTTTTTGCCAATTTTGGAAACACCTACAATGATGCGAAACCATTTTTCTCAAGGAGAATTGGAATTGTTCGTGATTCTTTGGGCAGAACCATCGAAAATAAAATTTTAGGTGGTGTGCGTTTAAGCGGAAAAATTGATCAAAACTGGCGAGTGGGTCTGTTGAGTTTACAAACTGCTGATGACCCGGCTAATAGAATCGGTTCAAACAATAATTCCATGTTTGCTTTGCAACGCAAGCTGTTTAGTCGTTCCAATGTTGGGGTATTCTTTGTTAACCGCCAAACATTTGGTAATTATGATTATCAATTGGCTAATGATA
Source organism: Flavobacterium sp. ZB4R12 (assembly GCF_048276375.1). NCBI lineage: Bacteria > Pseudomonadati > Bacteroidota > Flavobacteriia > Flavobacteriales > Flavobacteriaceae > Flavobacterium > Flavobacterium sp. ZB4R12. Next base: position 54,678 of record NZ_JBLNKS010000002.1, read on the forward strand.
AATACAACCGAGTGATAGGAATGGACTATAATTTAGCTTCGGCAGATAATACCTGGACGGGAAAGGCTTATCTACACAAATCCTTTCAACCTGGAGATGTTAGCGGTAATTTGTCTTCTCAAGCAGTTATGATTTATAATACCAGAAAATACAACATTATTAGTGACTGGGTATATGTAGATAAAGATTTTAGAGCAGACTTAGGTTTTATTCCAAGAAATGATATTTTTAAATCAGGAACTGGATTTGCAAGAACTTTTTATGCCAAAGGTGGAGTCGTTAATAAGTACACGCCAAGAATCATGAATTTAATGTTTTTTAAGCCACAAATGGATTTTAAGAAAACAGACCATATTATATGGCTAACTCAAGATATCGAATTCAGAAATCAGTCAATATTGAGTTTCGGTTACATGTGGAATAATGTCTTTCTTACTGGTGATTTTGATCCAACAAGGACTCCTGGAGCAACACCTTTACCTGGTAATATGGATTATACATTTAATCAATTTAATGTATCGTTTACTTCTAAAAATTCAAGTATGATTACCTTCCAAAGTTCCGCAACCGTTGGGCAATTTTTTAATGGAAAAAGTTATTCATTTAGTGGTACAGCAAACTTAAGAATCATGCCGAAGGCTTTGATTAGCTTAGTTGCTAACTACGATAGAATTGATTTACCTGCTCCATATTCAAAAGCGGACATTATTTTGATTAGTCCAAAATTTGACCTTACTTTTTCCAAGTCTTTGTTTTGGTCGACACTTGTTCAATATAGTAATCAAAAAAGTAATTTAGGTATTAACTCCAGATTACAATGGCGATTTGCACCACTATCAGACCTGTTTTTGGTTTACAACGATAATTATTATACACGTGAATTTGGCCCTACTTATCGCTCTGTTAATTTAAAACTTTCTTATTGGTTTAATCTATAGAAGAAGGTTGAAAATGTAAAAGAATATAAAAAATGCAATTAGTAACCAAAAAAGAGTGCCGAAATTTTAAATTAACAAGAAATAGAAAAAACATTTATCTTTAAGTTAATTAACGGAATTCTCACTTAGCAAAAGTTCTAAATTAGTTTAAAGACTTAAATTGCTTATAGTGGAAAGATAAAAGGAGTTAGAGAGTTAGGTTTGTCTCTTTTTGTGTCCGCATTATTTTAGTTAAGTTTTTCTTCTTCTTTTTTTTATAGCTTGTAAATCAAGCAACAATGAAAACCCTATGGGCCTATTTATTAAAATATGAATTTTATAATTGCTTGATTTTTGTATTTTTTTGTTTGATTTTTATAAATTTAAAATTATATAATAAATTATCTTGCATTGACAAATGTCATGCGTTTCATTTACTTAAAAAACAATATAATATGGCAATAATTAATCTCAAAATTAATGGAAAAGATTATCCAGTCGATGTAGATCCTCAAATGCCACTTCTTTGGGCAATCAGAGATTTTGTTGGTTTAAAAGGGACTAAATACGGTTGTGGAATCGCACAATGTGGTGCGTGTACGGTTCATTTAAACGGTCAACCAGTTCGATCCTGTTCTTTACCCGTTGTTGCAGTTGCAAATAAAAATATAACTACCATAGAAGGATTATCAGAAGATAACTCGCATCCGGTTCAAAAAGCTTGGATAGAAGAACAAGTCCCTCAATGTGGGTATTGTCAATCGGGCCAAATTATGGCTGCCGCAACATTATTATCCAAAAATGCTTCTCCTACTGAAGCAGACATTGATGCAGCAATGCAGGGTCATATCTGTAGATGTGGAACCTATCCGCGTATAAAACGTGCTATCCAAAAAGCATCAGAAACCAAACCTTCAAAAGAGTAATATTTAATTATTTCATACTAATAATTGCTTTATGAAAGTAGACAATATCTCAAGAAGAAAATTCTTAAAACTATCTGGTTTAACAGGAGTCGCACTTACATTAGGGTATTATTTACCTGCTGACGCTAAAGAAGCGGAATTAATCACAGCTATTGATGCTGAGAATCGCGGAATTGAGCTTAATTCATGGATATATATTGATGTTTCAGGTAAAGTGACACTCTATAGTCATAGAGCCGAAATGGGACAAGGAGTATATCAATCGATACCTCAAATAATTGCTGAAGAACTTCATGTGGATCTTGATAAAGTAAACATAGTTTTCGCTCCAGGCGATAATGTGAAGTATGGAAATCAAATTACAGGAGGTAGTTCCAGTATTAGAGGGTCGTATAAAAACCTATTGAACCTTAGTGCTACTGCTCGTGTAATGTTAATCAAAGCAGCAAGCAATAAATGGGGAGCTCTTGAATCTGATTGTTATGCGGAAGACGGCAGTGTATTTCACAAACTAAGCGGTAAAAAATTACACTACGGTGAATTAGTCTTAGATGCATCAAAACTTAATATACCAAAGAATGTAATATTAAAAAAAACATCAGAATATAAATTAATTAGAAAGCCACTTCAAAGACAAGACACGCCTTTGAAAATAAATGGTACAGCCGTTTTTGGTATAGATAAAGTGATACCAGGAATGCTTTATGCAATGGTCGAACGAAATCCTAGACTTCGTGATAAGGTAAAGAGTTTTGATGATTCGGAAACTCGCAAAATTCCAGGCGTAAAACAGGTTTTTGTGGTTCGAATGGGCGTTTTCAATACGTTCAGAGAGGGTGTAGCAGTTGTTGCTGATTCTGTTTGGGCTGCCATGAAAGGGAAAAAAGCATTAAAAGTGGACTGGGACGATACCGGATTTGAACATTTGAGTACAGATGATATTTATCGTCGAATGGATGAAGCACTTCAAAAAGAAGAGGGACTTTCGTTTCTTTCACAAGGAGACCCAAATTCAATTATACAATCAGCAGAAAAGAAAATAGATGTAGTGTATACAACGCCTTATCAGTCCCATAGTTGTATGGAGCCATTGAATTGTATAGCACATTATCAAAAAGATAAAGTAGAAATATGGGGACCTATACAAGCTCCTGAATGGGTTCAAGATTACATCAGTAAAGAATTAGGCATCGCAAGGGAAAAAGTTATTGTTAATATGACTTTCCTCGGAGGTGGATTTGGTAGAAAAGCTTTTATGGATTATCCACATGAAGCTACTATGATTTCCAAAGAAATCGGGGCGCCAGTTCAGGTTATTTGGTCTAGAGAAGATGATGTGACGCAAGGGCCTTACAGACCTGGAGTTTCATATCGTTGTCAAGGGGTGGTTTCAGATAATGAAATAAGCGCTTTTAAAGTATCAATTGCAGGTCAAAACAATAATCATTGGAGAGGTGGAGCAAAGGATGTAGCTAACAGAAGTTCAACAGAGGGATTTTTAAAGCCATACTTAGATAACATCAAGAATTTAAGTATTGTTGATATTCCTTTTGAAACACCAATTCCTACTATGTGGTGGCGTTCTGTATATGCTTCTACAAATGGTTTCGCGTATGAAAGTTTTATGGATGAGTTGGCAGTTGAATCAGGGAAAGATCCAATAGCGTTTAGAAGAACCTATCTTAAAGATGAAAGGAGCCGTAATTTACTTGATAAATTGGAAGAGGTTTCAGGGTGGAAAAATAAAAGTAAAGGATATGGTGTTGCTATAACGGAATGTTTTGGTAGCACAGTTGGTCAAATTGTGAAAGTTTCCAAAAATATAGAAAATCAACTTCAAATTGATCAAGTTTGGGCGGTAATTGATTGTGGATGGTATGTAAATCCTGATATAATTAAAGCGCAAGTGGAAGGAAGTATTGTTATGGCATTAGGTGCTGCAACAATTCATGAAATTACTTTCAAAGAAGGTAAAACGGTTCAAAATAATTTCAACAATTATAAAATGCCCCGTATATCAGATATCCCTCCAATTGAAGTACATATAATGGAAAACGATTCGGATGCCGGAGGTGTTGGAGAACCTGGATTACCTCCGTTTGCACCGGCTTTAACAAATGCAATATTTGATTTGACTGGAAAACGTATTAGAAAGCTTCCTTTCGAATTAACAAAAGTTTAATTTTAAAATTATATCAAAATGAAAATAGGTTTCTCAATATTAATTGTTTTATTATTCACATTAGCGCTTCAATCATTTAATCAAAATTTTGATTTAAAAGGAAGTATCTCGCGCGGTAAATCTATCTATAATACTCAATGTGCATCATGTCACATGGAAGACGGAAATGGTATAGAAGGGTTTTTTCCACCATTAGCAAAATCAGATTATTTAAGGGATAAAAATCGATTAGTAAAAGTTATTTCAACTGGATTACGTGGACCAATTGTAGTTAATGGTGTAAATTATGATGGAGAAATGCCAGGTAATAAATTAACAGATAAACAAGTGTCTGATGTTTTAAACTATGTCAGAAATTCATGGGGAAATGAAGCTAAGGCAGTTTTACCAGCTGAAATACAACAAGCTAAAAAAGCTACTTCAAAGGACTATCACGCATATTAACTCGTTACATTTTAATTAGTTGCATAAAAGAATTTATAAATTATAAATACTTACTGAATGGTGTCAAGACGTCAATTTATTAAAAATACAGGTAAAGCAAGTTTAGCATTATGGTTAGGAGCTACTTCTAATGGTTTTACAAACACAGCTTTTATTATAGATGCACCTAGTAATTTTACTCCTTTTATAAAGATAGAGAAAAGCGGTAAAATAACAATTTTCAACACTAAGCCTGAAATGGGTCAAGGTACTTTTCAATCTATTCCAGCTCTTATAGCAGAAGAATTAGAAGTTTCGCTTGATGAAATAACTATTGTTCAAACTAGTGGTGAAAAACAATTTGGTAGTGGTCAAGCAGCTGGAGGAAGTTCTTCTATTAGAGGTAATTATAATGAATATAGAAAAATTGGAGCTGCTGCAAAAGAGATGCTCATTAAGGCTGCCAGTATTAAATGGGGAATTGGAATTGAGTCTTGTTATGCAGAAAATGGTAAAGTATATTCCAGCAAATCAGATAAATCTTTTTCTTACGGAGAATTAATTGAAGAGGCATCTAAATTAGAGCTTCCTAAAGAACCAAAGCTTAAAAATAAAAGTGATTTTAAGATCATCGGTAAATCAATTCAACGACCAGATATCCCATTGAAGGTTTCTGGAAAGGCTGAGTATGGAATCGATGTAGAATTACCTAATATGGTATATGCTACTGTATATAGATCTCCAGTAATAGGTGGGACTTTAAAAAGTTTTGATGCGGCTGCGACCTTAAAAGTACCTGGAGTTATTAAAGTTGTGGAAGCGAAAAGAATCGTTGGAAAGTATAATTATTCGGGAGTTGCTGTTATTGCACAATCATACTGGTCTGCCCTTCAAGGTCGTAAAGTATTAAAAGTGGAATGGGACACCCATGGATATGAAAATTTTAATTTATCCGATTACGAGAATAAGTTGCGAAACCTTTCCAAAGAGGCAGGCGTAATTGATAAGAATATCGGAAATGTAGAAAGCATTAAAATTGAACCTGAGAATGCAATTGAATCATTTTACGAAACACCTATGGTGGCTCACCATACGCTCGAACCGATGAATTGTATAGCACATGTAAATGGCGACATGCTCGAAATATGGACATCTACTCAGGTTCCTAGTGCAATTACTGGTTCAGGACCAAATGACCTTCATAGTCAAATTGGAATAAAACCCGAGAATATTAAGTTACATTCAAAATTTATTGGAGGAGGATTTGGTAGAAGACTGTATACCGATTATGTTATAGAAGCTGTGAATATAGCAAAGCAAATAGCCCAACCAGTAAAGGTAATTTGGTCGAGAGAAGATACCACACAACATAGTGCATTACGTCCTATGACTTTCTCACAGTTGAAAGGCGGTTTCTCAAAAGAAGGAGAATTAATTAGTTTTCAACACAAAGTTATAAGTCCATCTTATTTTGATTCAGTAGGTTCAAGCTTCGATAAATCAAAAGTCGATGCGATTATGGTGGAAGGAATTGGAGAACAGGCTTACGAAATTCCCAATATAAAAACTTCGTATGTTTATGCCGATTTTCATGTACCTGTAGCAGCGTGGAGGTCTGTAACCAGTTCTACAGTCGCTTTTGCCCATGAGTGTTTTGTTGATGAATTAGCACATAAAATCAATAAAGACCCTTTTGATTTCAGATTACAAATGCTAAGCAAAGAATCAGATACTAAAAGAGTTTTATTGAAATTAAAGGAAGTCTCCAATTGGGATAAATCGTTGCCAAAAGGAAAAGGTAGAGGAGTTGCGCAATGGGGATTCTTTGCAGGATTATGTGCTCATGTAGTTGAAGTATCTATTGCCGAAGATAATTCCATTAAAATTGATAAAGTTATTGCGGTAATTGACTTAGGAGAAGTGGTTAACCCCGATAACGTTAAAAATCAAGTTGAAGGTGCTATAGTCATGGCATTAACAGCGGCTATAAAGCCTGGAATTACTATTGAAAATGGAAAAATAAAGCAAAGTAATTTTAACGATAGTCCATTGATACGTATCCATGAAACGCCAGAAATTGAAGTACATATTCTTGCAGATGGCGGAAAGATAAAAGGCGTAGGCGAACCAGGCTTACCTCCTTTCGCACCTGCATTGGCAAATGCTATATTTTCAATTACTGGTAAACGCATTAGAAAAATGCCTTTCGATCTTAATTTATTCTAAGTATTTATTTTTAATCTTACTAATTTTCAAATGAAAGAACTTCAAGAAATAATAAAAGCATACGACGTTGCAAATCAAGAAAATAAAAAATCAGCTCTAGTAACTGTAGTTCATTTAGATGGTTCCTCTTACAGAAGACCCGGAGCAAGAATGTTAGTAAATGATGATGGAAGGATTACAGGTGCTATAAGTGGTGGTTGTTTAGAGGGTGATGCACTAAAAAAAGCGTTGTTTGCTATTTCTGAACAAAAACACACCCTTTTTACTTACGATACTTCAAAAGCAGATGATTCAGAGATGGGGATCCATTTAGGGTGCGATGGGATTATACAAGTTTTGTTTGAATACATCGATTCTGATAAAATCGATAATCCAATTGAATTATTACGTAAAGCTTTAGCCAATCAACAAAATGCAGTTATTGTCACTTTATTTGATTTAAACAACAATCAAAATAATCAATATGGCACTTGTTTGTTGCTTGAAGAAAATGGAACTATTTCTGGAGATATTCCTCTTTTATGTTTTAAAGAATATATTTTAAATGATTCAAGTATTGCTTTAAAAAATGAACGATCAGAATTTAAACAATATCAATTTGAACAAATAAACACAACCGCTTTTTTTGAATTCATTCAACCTCCAATTTCACTTGTTGTTTTAGGTGCCGGAAACGATGCTATTCCATTAATGAAATTTGCAGATATTTTAGGTTGGGATTTTAGAATTATAGACCGAAGAAGTACACATGCAAATAAAGAACGATTTCCAAGCGCATCACAAATAGTAGTTTGCACTCCCGATGTAGCATTAGACTATATTCCTGTTCATAATCGTACTTTTTTTGTTTTAGTTACACATAGTTATAGATGTGATTTACAAATGCTTAAATCATTAAGCAGTTCTTCACTTCCTTATATTGGAATTTTGGGTCCTAAAAAGAAATTTGATAAAATGCTTTCTGATTTTCAACAAGATGTCTTTGAATTAAGTCAAGATAAAATTTCAACTATTTACAGTCCAACCGGTTTAGATATTGGAGCTGAAACACCTGAAGAAATTGCGCTTAGTATTATAGCAGAGATTCAATCGGTGTTGGCTGGAAAAATGGGCGGCATGCTAAAAATGAAAAACGAAGTCATTCATTCAAGAGGCTCATTAGATATTCAAATAAAAGATGTCAAAGTTTGTAATGAGTTATAATATAAAGCAATGTGGAATAATAATATTAGCAGCAGGTTCAAGTAGTCGAATGGGGAAACCCAAACAATTACTTGAATTTGATGGTATGACACTCATAACACATGTTTCTAAGATTGCTTGTCAATCAAAGTTATATCCCGTAATTGCAGTTTTGGGTGCAAATGCCGATTTGATTCAAGCTAATCTTGATGTTCCGGGACTTGATATTGTAATCAATGAAAATTGGAAAGAAGGCATGGCTAGTTCCTTACTAAAAGGCCTTAATTCAATGAATGAAATGTATCCTCATGTTGATGGTGTCATTATACTTGTTGGTGATCAACCCCACATAAACAATCAGCATATAGACCAATTAATTGATTCTCAAAACAAATCTGGATTACCTATTTCAGCCTGTTCTTACGCAGGTATTATGGGAACTCCAGCACTTTTTCACAAAACTGTATTTCCAGAACTTATGCTGCTTAAAGGAGATATTGGTGCGAAAAAAATTATCAAAAAAAGGAAACAGGATGTAGCTACCGTATTTTTTGATAAAGGAGTCGTAGATATTGATACATTAGAAGATTATGAAAACTTAATCAACGAAAAAAAATAAATATGTTAGTAGATAAATTCAATAGAATACATGATTACTTACGCATTTCGTTGACGGACAATTATGATCTTAGGTGTTTTTATTATATTCTCCAGTCTCTATTTCGCTAATGAAATTACCTTCGAGACAATGCACAATATGTCCTTTTTGGCACCAATGATCTGCCACATAATTTTCTGAATAAATAACTTTTCGGATTCGTAACCCACCTAATTGTATGGTTTGCCAATAGGCTGTTCCCGTTTCTCCTTTATGTTCTGTTCTTTCTATTTTGTCCCAATTGATAGCTTGGAAAGGTATATTAGACATAGATTTTGTTTATTGGATTAATAAATTTTTGCTAAAACTCAAATTTAAGTATTCTAAAGTAAAAATCCCCAACTACTTTTCGTAATTGAGGATTGAAATTATCTTTAGATTAAAACTATAGACTGTTATATTATTTTTTCTTCAGAATCTTATATTCCTCATAGCAGCCACTTATGGCGTCCATAATTTGTAAATCATTTGCTGTTTGTATAAAAGCTTCCGAATAATTACAACGCTGTAAAATTTCGGCTAATTCATTTTTATCCACGCCAAGAAGTACAGATATCGTTTCTCTGTCGAATTTAGATTCGAGTAGATTTCGAACCGTATCATCCTTTTTCATTTCTTTTAGTTTTTTGAGCTCTTTTGGATTTTTACCAAAGAAATTATAAAGCATATCCGCTGGATTAAAAATAGAACCAAGTACTCTTCCAAAGGCATTTGGAGAATATTCACCCGCTTCATAGCCTTGTGTTAATCCTGAAATGCTGTAGCGATAGTTTTCTTTTGTTGGAATTAATTTTGAATCAACTTCAAGATATCCTGTTAAATTAAAGGGTCTGATGATTACTTCTTCCAGCGCAATTGCTTTTTCGGTAAGTTGAATTTTGGTGCTTTTATTTTTTATCCAGTCATTTGTAACTCGGACTCTTAAAGATTGGAAGCCTAAAATAGTAAAATGTAAAGTATCGTTTGGCTGGACATCAATTTCGAAATATCCTCTCGAATCGGTAGTTGCACCTCTTACTTTATTGATGTTGATGATATTTACATTAGACAAAGGCTGCTTAGTGCTGTTGTTGATAATAATACCATTGACTTTTTGGGAAGGTTCTGTGACTTGCGCGAAAGCGGTTGCAGATAGTACTAAAAAAAAGAAAACTACAAAATATTTCATAAACTCATTTAAAACTTTAAAAGTAATAAAAGAGGATTAAATATTTTGTAGTTTCTCTATATAATTATAAGAAAATTAACTAAATGTTAGTCTCTTCTTGGTCTTCTTGGTCTTGGCGAATCACCAAAGCTTTCAGAACGTCTTGGTGCTCTATCAGAGGAACCTTCAGTTCTAGGTCTGTCAGATGAAAAACCACCTTCTCTTCTTGGAGCAGCGCTTCTGGAATCGCTTCTTCCACCAAATCCACCTTCTCTAGGAGCTGAATTTCTATCGCTTCTAAATCCACCGCCTGAACCTTCTCTTCTTGGAGCAAAACTACCTTCTCTTCTTGGAGCTGAACTTCTTCCGCCACCAAAACTTCCACCAGAACTTCTTCCATTATGATCACGTCTTCCGCCACCATCATTTTTAGAAATTTCAACATTGATTCTACGTCCTTCTAATTGTACGTTGTTCAATACTTCCATTACTTTATCAGTATGTTCCGGATCAGTGTTAAAGAAAGAGAAACCTTCTTTTACATCTACTTTGAAAACGTCATCGCGACCTAAGTCTAATGTTTCTTTCAAGTAATCTTTCAATGACATCCAATCAAAGTTATCTCTAGAACCTATGTTCACGAAATATCTTGTTGCACCACCATTGTTATTTTCTCTTGGAGCACCATCTCTATCATCACGATCACGTCTTTCAGAAACTGAAGATTGATTAGAAATATCTCTGGTTTTCTTGTAATAATTGATAAAACGATTAAATTCAACCGATACCATTTTCTTGATTAATTCTTCTTTCGATAAACCTTCAAGTACGCTGTTAATTGCAGGAAGATAGTTGTCAATTTCGTGATCAACTTCTGTATCTTTAATTTTATTAGCTAGGTGTAATAATTGGATTTCACAGATTTCAATTCCAGAAGGAATTGTTTTTTCTTCGAATTTTTGTTTGATGATTCTTTCAATTGAAGAAATCTTACGCAATTCGCTTTTAGTAACGATTACAATAGAAGTTCCTAATTTTCCAGCACGACCCGTACGACCTGAACGGTGATTGTATGTTTCGATTTCATCAGGTAATTGATAATTCACTACGTGAGTAATGTTATCAACGTCAATTCCACGTGCAGCAACGTCAGTAGCTACAAGCATTTGGATTTGTCTTCCTCTAAAAGATTTCATTACACCATCACGTTGCGCTTGAGATAAATCTCCGTGCAATGCAGCGGCGCTGTATCCGTCTTCAACCAATTTTTCAGCAACAGCTTGTGTATCTCTTTTGGTACGACAAAAAACTACTGAGAAAATGTCTGGATTAGCATCGGCTAAACGTTTCAAAGCTTCGTAACGGTCACGTGCATTTACAAGGTAAAATTCGTGAGAAACTGTAGCAGAACCTGAGTTTTTAGCTCCAACTGTAATTTCAATTGGATCGGTCATGAATTGTTTTCCAATACGTGCTACTTCGGCAGGCATTGTTGCAGAGAATAACCATGTGTTTTTTTCGTCTGGCGTAGTAGAAAGGATGTTTACGATGTCTTCGTAGAAACCCATGTTCAACATTTCGTCAGCTTCGTCAAGAATACAATAGTTGATTTGAGATATGTTTACCAAACCTCTATTAATCATGTCTTGCATTCTTCCTGGAGTTGCCACAATAATTTGTGCGCCTCTCTTTATGTCTCTCGCTTGTTCTGTTATGCTAGCTCCACCGTAAACTGCTACCACATTAATACCTTTTTCGTATTTAGAGTAGTTTTTAATTTCGTTGGTAATCTGCAAACAAAGTTCGCGTGTTGGAGATAAAATTAATGCTTGTGTATTTCTGTTGTTGGCATCAATTTTCTGAATAACTGGAAAACCAAAAGCTGCCGTTTTCCCTGTCCCTGTCTGAGCCAACGCAACCATATCTGTGTCTTTTTCCAATAATAGGGGAATCGCTTTCTCCTGTACTTCGGTCGGATTTTCAAATCCTAGATCTAAAATCGCCTTCAGTAACGATTCACTCAATCCTAATTGTTCAAATTTATTCATATGTATTTTTAAAATAGGGTGCAAAATTACTGTTTATAATTCATATAAACTAATGCTATTTTAAGATTTAATGATTTATTATAATTTGATTATCAGAAAGTTATATTTTTTATTTGCAAATTATGAATTTTGATTTGTAAATTCAGTGTGAGATTACGACTCGAAATCGGATATATTGTTATAAAAATGTTGTATTGTAAAAATTTATTTATTTCCTTTCAGGAAGTCTATTAGTTGGAGTGTCGCTTTTCCTCTGTGACTAATTTTATTTTTTACCTCTAATGATAATTGAGCGAAAGTTTCCTGATATTCTTCAGGTTTAAAAATAGGATCGTAACCAAATCCTTGATTACCTGTCTTTTCTAAAGTGATTTCACCTCTTGCGATTCCTGTAAAAAGATGCTGTTTGCCATTTAAATTTAATGCAATGACCGTTTTAAATTGTGCCTTTCTATTATTCTTACCCGATAAGGCCTCCAATAATTTATTCATATTATCATCTGCATTGCGCTGTTCGCCAGCATATCGTGCAGAAAAAACTCCGGGTTCCCCATTTAAAGAATCCACCTCAAGTCCGGTGTCATCAGCAAAGCAATCATAACCATAGTTGCGGGTAACATAATTTGCTTTTAAAATAGCATTACCTTCAATGGTTTCTGCTGTTTCAGGAATTTCTTCATCACAACCGATGCTTTCTAAACTTAGAATTTTGATTGTATCAGGAAGCATACTTTGTATTTCCAGAATTTTGTTTTTGTTATTGGAAGCGAAAACGAGTTGCATTTTATCGGTTTTAATTTAATCCTCCAAAGATACATTTTTTTAGGAATTTCATTGGAGTGGTGTCAATACCACACGAGCGGCCCATTGATTATAGTAATCTGTATGTTATTTGGTATTCAAAGAATATGCTCTACTGTAATTAATTAAAAAACAACAAGTTAATTAATGGTTAAAATGTTATTTTTTAAAAATTTAACTAACATAAGTTGTATCTTTGAGTGTGGTTTTGATTAATCACTTGAGTAAAACCATCTGAAAAGAGAAGCTTATTCAAATAGTCATTTCATGCTGAACGGTATGACTTGATAAATGGTGAATCAGAATCTACAATCGGAGGCCCTTTAAAAAGGTCTCCTTTTTTGTGTTCCCTGCTGAAGTATTGTAGCTTGGTTCGCGAAAGAAGTATCCGTGTTTTCAGGAATTTTATATTTTTTGAATTTTATCAAGGTAGATTAGTATAGAAATCAGGTGATTGACGCTATAAGTTAGTATCGTTATTAATTTATTGAAAATCAATACGTTAATAATTGGTTAAAGTACTCTTTTAGAATTGTTTAAAATAGAATTTGTCTTATCTTTGAGTATGATTTTGCTTTGTTCTTGAATATGGCCATCTGCAAAGAGAAGCGTATTTGATAGTCACAAGTTACCGAAAGGAACTTAGTAGATAATAGCAAACCAAAATCTAAACTGGAGGTCTGTAAAAAGGTCTCCTTTTTTAGGTCTATATACCAAAAATAGTACTTTTTAGTTTGCTTATTTTCTAGTGCAATTTATTAGGAACCTCTTTTATTAGATTTCTCTGAACTAATTTTTACGGTTGAAATGGCTAAAAAACAGTAATTTTTATATAATAAATTGACACGTTAATTATTGGTTAAAATGCTGATTTAGAGTGGTTTTTTTTAGAAATAAATAATATCTTTGAGTGTGATTCTGATTGAATACCTGAGAATATTAATCTTATAATGAGATTGATAACTCACTATCGACTATACCAGTAACGGTAAGAGTTAATATCGGTAATTCAGAATCACATAGGAGGCTCTTTAAAAAGGCCTCTTTTTTATGGTTATTTCTCCAGTATACTATTTTTAAAATTTGATGTTTTCAAAATAATTACCATAAATTTTTTTATGACAGTCCGCAATATGTTCCAAAGGATAAAATATGGCACACAGATAACACGGATTGAACGGATTTTGCACAGATTTAAATAAACAGTTTGATTCACCAAGTAAAAAAATCCGTGTAAATCGGTATAATCTGTGTTATCTGTGGGCTAATATTTATGCTTTATAAATGTACAAACGACGAAAATTGTATTCGAAATGATTTTAGTCCGCATTACGGATAGTCATAAATTTTTTTATTGAATTTCATTTGGCTAACATGGATCAGTTGATAGGTTTGTTATAATTACTTGTTTTTTTTAAAGCATTAAAAATCAGTATGTTAATTGTGAGTTAAACTGCTCTTTTAGATTTGTTTGAAATAGAATTCGCCTTATCTTTGAGTATGGTTTTGGTTTGTTCTTGAGTATGGCCATCTGCAAAGAGTAGCGTATTTGATAGTTAGTTGTATCGAAAGGTATAACTGATAATAACAAACCAAAGTCTGAATCGGAGGCCCTTTAAAAAGGCCTCCTTTTTTGTGGTTATTTCTCCAGTATGGACTTTTTAAAAATTTGATTTTTTGAAAATAATTACCATAAATCTTTTTATTAGATTTTACTTGGCTAACATAGATCAGTTGATGCGTTTTAGTATAGGTATTGCTTTTTAAAGCATTAAAAATAAATATGTTAATTACGAGTTAAAGTGCTATATTAGAATTGTTTGAAATAGAATTCTCCTTATCTTTGAGTATGATTTTGGTTTGTTCTTGAGTATGGTCATCTGCAAAGAGTAGCGTATTTGATAGTTAGTTGTATCGAAAGATATGACTGATAATAACAAACCAAAGTCTGAATCGGAGGCCCTTTAAAAAGGCCTCCTTTTTTGTGGTTATTTCTCCAGTATGGACTTTTTAAAAATTTGATTTTTTGAAAATAATTACCATAAATCTTTTTATTAGATTTTACTTGGCTAACATAGATCAGTTGATGCGTTTTAGTATAGGTATTGCTTTTTAAAGCATTAAAAATAAATATGTTAATTACGAGTTAAAGTGCTATATTAGAATTGTTTGAAATAGAATTCTCCTTATCTTTGAGTATGATTTTGGTTTGTTCTTGAGTATGGCCATCTGCAAAGAGTAGCGTATTTGATAGTTAGTTGTATCGAAAGATATAAGCTGATAATAATAAACCAAAGTCTAAATCGGAGGTCTGTAAAAAGACCTCCTTTTTTATGGTTATTTCTCAAGTATAGTCTTTTTAAAATTTGATATTTTCAAAATAATTACCATGAATCCTTTATTGAATTTCATTGGACTAACCTGCATTAAGTAATCGGAATGATTTGTTGTCGCATGATAAAATTGATTAATTCGCAGTATCAATACTAGTTGTAACCAACTTTGAAAAAACAAAATACGGCATTATATAATGCTTATTACTTAGTTGGTAAATTTGTTGTAATTTCTACTTTTTTTAAAATATTAAAAATCAACATGTTAATTGCGAGTTAAAGTATATAATTAGAGTTGTTTGGAATGAAATTCACCTTATCTTTGAGTATGATTTTGCTTTGTTCTTGAGTATGGCCATCTGCAAAGAGTAGCGTATTTGATAGTTAGTTGTATCGAAAGGTATAAGCTGATAATGACAAACCAAGGTCTGAATTGGAGGTCTGTAAAAAGGCCTCCTTTTTTAGGACTAGATGCCAAAAAGATTAGTTTTTTAGTTTATCTGTTTTTCTAATGCAATTGTATTAGAAACCTCTTTTATTAAAATTTACTAAACTAATTTTTAGGGATAATAATGTCTTAATAACTGTGGTTTTAGTTTTATAAAATGACTCGTTAACGATTAGTTAAAAATCTGATTTGTAGTTGTTATGGTGGAATTAAATTGTATCTTTGAGTGTGATTTTGATTAATTACTTGATATATCAACCTTACAATAAGATATGATAATTCAATAGTCAGCTATACTAGATAAAGTATAAGTTAGATAATGGTAAATTAGAATCAACAACTGGAGGACTGTAAAGGTTCTCCTTTTTTTGCTGTAAACTTTTTAGTGTTTCGTAACACTTTTTAAATTGTCTGGAAAATACAAATCAGATAAATGAGTAAATTCATCACCACGCATAAAAATGTTGATATCAACATCAGTAAAACTTTTTTTACCAGCGGCAGCCAGAAGTTCGTTGGCAGCATGTAGGGTGTTTTTATGAAAATAAAAGACCCGTTCTGATTTATCAGTTACGACCAATCCTTTCATTAGCATTTTGTTTTGGGTAGCAACTCCCGTAGGGCATTCATTAGTATTGCAGCGCAAAGCTTGAATACAACCCAATGAAAACATGAATCCACGTGCACAATTGCACATATCAGCACCAAGCGCAACAGCTTTAAGAATGGAATAACCGGATATGATTTTACCACTACAAATAATACGTATCTTGTCTCGGATGCCAAAACGTACCAGTGTTTTATTGACAAAAATAAGTGCGGGTTCTAACGGCATTCCCACACCATCGGCAAATTCAAGAGGAGCGGCTCCCGTTCCGCCTTCGGCACCATCAACAGTAATGAAATCAGGAAAACAATTTTGAACCATTATTTCTTGGCAAATCAGTTCAAATTCACTGGTTTCTCCAATACATAATTTGAAACCAATTGGTTTCCCATTGGACAGCAACCGTAATTTTGCAATAAATTCTACCAAACCTTTCGCATCTGAAAATGCCGAATGGCTTGGTGGAGAAAGAATAGTAGTATGTGGTTGAACTCCCCTAATTTTGGCTATTTGCTCGGTGTTTTTTGCAGCAGGTAAAACACCGCCATGTCCAGGTTTTGCTCCTTGCGATAATTTTATTTCTATCATTTTTACTTCTGGTAAATTTGCTTTTTCTGCAAATCTCCCTCCGTCAAAACCTCCCCTGTCATCACGACAACCAAAATAACCCGTTCCTATTTGCCAAGTAATATCGCCACCTTGTTGGTGAAATTCGGTCAAACCACCTTCTCCTGTGTTGTGATAGAATTTCCCTTTGAGAGCTCCTTTGTTTAGAGCCATGATGGCATTTTCGCTCAGGGAACCAAAGCTCATCGCAGAAATGTTTAATAATGAAGCGGAATAGGGTTGCGTACAATCAGGTCCGCCAACTAAAATTCGAGGAAGTTCTTCATTGACTGTTGCAGGAAAAATAGAATGTTTGATCCCTTCGTAACTTGATCGATTGAGGTTTAATTGTGTTCCAAATGGAGATGTTGAATCAATATTTTTTGCTCTTTGATAGGCCAGCGTTCGCTGATTTCTGGAAAAAGGTTTCCCATCGGTGGAACGTTCGATAAAATATTGCTGAATTTCAGGTGCTATCATTTCAAATAAATATCTAAAATAGCCGAATACAGGAAAGTTTCTTAAAATGGCATGTTTGTGTTGCATGCTATTGGCTAATCCAACTAATAATAGAATGGATAAAATAACTAACAAAAATAGTCCGATGTTAAAATAGAAATAAAGAACGGAAGTGATGATAAATGCAGTGATTCCTAAAACGAAAAATTTTTGTCTCATAATGAAAGTTATTTCAACTACTAAATTAGCAAGAAGATTGAAGATTTTGGGCTTTTAACGCTATTATTTGAAATGAATTGTTTTATTTCACAAAATAGAAAAACACAATTTAGAAAGAGTAGTTAGAAAAACTAAAGTACTCTTTTTTACGTAAGTGTTTTTGTCTAATTGTAATTTATTAAACATGAGTCAAAAAAAATGTAACCTATTTTCTATTACTTTTAAATTATTGTTTTTCATGTTGATTTTTACAAAAACCTATTCACAATATGTATTTAGGAGTGATGCGATTCCTGAAAAAATTTCTTTACACAACTATACTACAATTACGGATGTTGGCCAAAGAAATTATAATTTTCAATTTGTAATTGAAAATTATAATTCATTGAGCCCTAAAAAGCTTAAAACTGAAAATGATGATTTAGGCTTTACTCAAAATAATTTTTGGACCAAAACGGAACTTAAAAACCCTACAGATTTATCCTTAAAATATTACTTAGAGACTGCTAGACCAATTACAGATTTGGTAGAATTATATATTGTTGATGTAGCTTCAAGAAAAATCACCAAAACTGTTAGTGGTGATAATATGCCGTATTATGAACGTAGTTTTGATAATCGAAAAACCATTTTTAAAATTGAAATAGCACCAAAATCCAGCTTGAAATTGTTTTTGCATCTAAAAAGTGATGGTGAAGTACTAAAAATGCCAATAAAACTGTATTCATCTGAAAGTTTTATAAGAATGCTTTCAAAGGAGCAATTGATTTATGGAATTTTCTATGGAATTTTGGTTATTGTAGCGATAATTTACTTCTTTTTCTTTTTTGGTTTACGCGATAAAACATTTTTGTATTATAGCTTATATGTTGTTTTTGTTGGTTTATTGCAATTTTCTTTAGATGGTTTTTTCTTTCAGATCGTTACACCTCATGGCGGCTGGTTTTCAAATCATGCGGTGTTGTTTTTTGCGATAATTGCAGCTTTTTTATCTGGGAAATACAGTGAAGTGTTTTTGAAAATAAAACAACACAGCAAAATATTTTATGCGCTGTTTAACACTAGTTATGCATTACTGTTTGTTTTATTATTTTGCGCAATACTTTTTCCTTCTGCTTTGTTGTTTTGTTATATGTTGGTCAATGTGTTGGCATTGATATTTTTGATTTTGATTATTTGTTCCATTGGATACCTTTATTATAAAAAGAAGCCAATAGACTCTTTATTTACTATTGGAATTTTCTTTTTAATTCTAGGATTTGGAGTGTTTATTCTGAATAACTTCGGTCAGGTTCCTAATAATTTTTTAACTGAAAATAGTTCTAAATTGGGTACTGGTTTAGAGATTATTTTTCTTTCTCTTTCGATGTCAAATTTAATTCGAAATCTTAAAAACGAAAAGAATGAACTCACTCGTATCGCATTAGTTCGTTCCGAAGAGATGAATGATTTGAAATCGTATTTCTTGTCAAATATAAGTCATGAATTGCGAACGCCACTGAATGCTATTATGAATATGATTGATTCTATTTCTAATGAAGTTCAGGATGAAAAAATCAGAAAAAATTGCCAGATTATAAAGTATTCTTCGCATAGTTTATTGAGTTCTGTCAATGATATTTTAGATTTTTCTAAAATTGAAAAAGGAGAATTAAGGCTGGAAAATGAGCAGTTTGATCCGGTACAGGTCTTGGAGCATTTGAAGAATAATGCAATCAATATCGCTAAAGATAAAGGATTAGAATTTCAGTTTTCAAAATCGGATACTATTCCTGATTTTTTAATTGGAGATGTGACCCGATTGGTACAGGTGGTGAACAACGTATTGAATAATGCCATTAAATTTACAGCCATCGGTTTTGTGAAATTTACTATCGATAGCGAGTTGAAACCTAACAATAAAGCCAGTCTGATTTTGACTGTTTCGGATTCTGGTATAGGAATTTCCAAAGATAAAATGGACAGTATTTTTGATTCTTTCTCTCAAAATAATATCGATAATAAGCGAAAATTTGGCGGACTTGGATTAGGACTTTACATCGTTAAGACTTTGGTCGATATGCAAAACGGAACTATTGTAATGGATAGTATAATCAATGAAGGAACCAGCTGCGTTATTACAATAGATTTTGATGTATCGCCAGAAAAGAAAAAGACGGAAGTTCCGGTTAAAACTGTTATTGAAGATTTACAAGGGAAATCCCTTTTAGTAGTTGAAGACAATCCGATCAATCAAATGGTCATAAAAATGATCACCAAAAAATGGCTAAATACGACTGTTGTTTATGCTAATAATGGTCAGGAAGCCTTGGAAGCATTTAAAATAAATCAATTTGATATTGTATTAATGGATCTTCAAATGCCAGTTATGGATGGTTATGAAGCAACAATCGCAATTAGAAATGGTGAAGCAGGAGCAGATAACAGCAATATTCCAATCATTGCGGTAACCGCTGACGTGATGGAAACCACAAAGCAGCGTGTTAAGGAAATAGGGATGAATGATTATTTGTCTAAACCAATTAAGAAAGAAACCTTATATGAGGCAGTTAAAAGGTTAATTTAACTGTAACGCAATCGAACATAAACGTGTTTAATTCCTTTTTTATCCGAATCTCTTTCATCGATTTCAAGAATATCAGTAAGAGATTTAAGCATAGGAGTTAATTTTGCAAAGCCATAATTTCTTGGATCAAATTCGGGTTTTTTCTTCACGATGAGGTTTCCTACATCTCCAAGAAAAGCCCAGCCACTGTCATCAGCAATGTCTTCGATGGTTGATTCTATCAATTCTATGGTTTGTACATCGACTTTGTTTAAGCTTTTAGGTGTTGCTTTTTTTGCATCTGAGGCAGTTCTTTTTGGTAATTTCTTTTTAATGGCGCCATCCAAAACTTCAATATAAATAAATCTATCGCAGGCAACAATAAATGAATTGGGCGTTTTTTGTTCTCCAATTCCAATGACTTTCATTCCGGATTCTCGCAATCGGATTGCTAAACGTGTAAAATCAGAATCACTGGAAACAATACAAAAACCATCTACTTTATCCGAATACAATAAATCCATGGCGTCAATAATCATCGCTGAATCCGAAGAATTTTTACCCACCGTGTAACTGTATTGTTGAATAGGCGTAATGGCATGTTCCAATAAAACACTTTTCCAACCTCCGGCATTTGGTTTGGTCCAATCGGCATAAATACGTTTGGTGGTTGGTGTTCCAAATTTGGCTATTTCTTCCATCATTCCTTTTACATTACTATAGGGAACGTTGTCAGCATCAATGAGAACGGCCAATTTTAATTCTTTTGTATCTTGTGACATAAATTTCTAATGTTGAAATATTTATTCAAATATACAAAGTTTATTCCTGAATACGCTTTTTAGCCCTGATCGAAACGGCATCCTTTTGTGCCGATTTTTCTTCGGCACAAAAGATACAGTGTAGAGCAGGAAATAGCTCCTCCCTTCGACTTCGCTCAGGATGACAAACTTTGCTTTTTACATGACACAAAGTGGGTACGAAAATAAATTTGCTTTCAATACCATTATAAAATTTAAATAATTATTTTTGCAACTTCTTAAAATTAAAATTATTACTTGATATATTATGGTAAAAGATTTATTCGAAAGGATTCAAAACAATAAAGGACCATTAGGAAAATGGGCTTCACAAGCGGAAGGTTATTTTGTTTTTCCTAAATTAGAAGGAGAATTGGGTCCAAGAATGCAGTTTGCTGGAAAGGATGTTTTGAACTGGAGCTTGAATGACTATTTAGGTCTTGCAAATCACCCGGAAGTTCGTAAAGCAGATGCTGATGCGGCCGCACAATATGGCGCGGCTTATCCAATGGGTGCCCGTATGTTGAGTGGGCATACTAAATATCATGAACAATTAGAGAATGAGTTGGCTGCTTTTGTAATGAAAGAATCGGCTTATTTATTGAATTTTGGGTACCAAGGAATGGTGTCAATTATTGATGCTTTGGTTACTAAAAATGACGTAATTGTGTATGATGTTGATGCTCATGCTTGTATCATTGACGGAGTTCGTTTGCATATGGGAAAACGTTTTACCTACAAGCACAATGACTTGGAGAGCATGGAGAAAAATCTTCAACGTGCTACAAAATTGGCTGCAGAAAATGGTGGAGGTATTCTTTTTATTACCGAAGGTGTTTTTGGAATGCGTGGGCAACAAGGAAAATTGAAAGAGATTGTTGCTATGAAGCAAAAATATAATTTCCGTTTGCTTGTAGATGATGCACATGGTTTTGGAACACTTGGTGCAACAGGTGCTGGAGCAGGTGAGGAGCAAGGTGTTCAGGATGATATTGATGTTTACTTCTCAACTTTTGCAAAATCTATGGCTAATATTGGTGCTTTTGTGGCGGCTGATGCAGCAATCATTGACTACCTAAAATACAATTTGCGTTCGCAAATGTTTGCTAAAGCATTACCAATGATTCAAACCATTGGTTCGTTGAAACGATTGGAATTGTTGCGAAATTCATCAGAATTGAAAGACAAACTTTGGGTAATCGTTAATGCTTTACAAAGCGGATTGCGTTCTAGAAATTTCAATATTGGTGATACTAATACGTGTGTTACACCAGTTTATCTTGAAGGAAGTGTACCGGAAGCAATGGTTATGGTAAATGATTTGAGAGAAAATTACGGAATTTTCTTGTCGATTGTGATTTATCCTGTGATTCCAAAAGGAATTATTTTGTTAAGAATGACACCGACAGCTTCACATACTTTAGCTGATATTGATGAAACACTAACTGCTTTTGAAGCGATCCGTGAAAAATTAGAAAACGGAACGTATAAAGAAATTGCATCACGAACTAAAGTTGATTTGGACGCTTAATTCAGTGTTGAAGTTTTATATAAAAAATCCATCAGTCTTGACGAGGCTACTGAAAAAGTATCTCTTTTTAGTAATTAGACATTTTAAGGCAATTAAGGAAAATTCGAGTTTTGCTTAAGTATTTCATTTTCAGGATGAAAAAAAGAGTAGAAAATCTTATTTTTCTACTCTTTTAATGAAATCTAATTCTTTAAGGACTTTTTCAGTAGCCTCGTCAAGACTGATGGATTTTTTTTGGAATGAATTTAGCTATGAATCCGTACATTTATAAAACTAAAATGGGAAGTTTATGAAAAAAGTAATTGTATTAGGGGTTGTCTTTATGAGTATTCTAGTTTCTTGTAAAAAAGAAAAAGAAATGGAAGAAGCTCCGGCTGCATCAGAAAAAATAGCTGTTGAAGAACCTGTATCCGAAGAATGTTACAGCGCAATTATAAAAAAGGATACGATTTTAATGACTTTGAATATAAAGGGCAATGAATAGACTTCAGGGAAATTAAGTTATAATTTCTATGAGAAAGACAAAAACGAAGGTACATTAGTTGGAGAAATAAAAGGAGATACACTTTTTGCGGATTATGCATTCATGTCTGAGGGTATTGCCACCGTTCGCCAAGTTGCTTTCTTGAAAAAAGGAGATTCTTATGTTGAAGGTTATGGGGATGTTGTAGATGATAATAAAGGAAAAGTCACTTTTAAAGATACGAAACAATTAAAATTTGACGGGAATACCGTCTTGTCATAAGTGGATTGTAAAATGTAATTTTTGAATTTTTATTTTAAAAAATGTATGGACTCAATCGTTTAAAACTAAAAAATTCATCAGCCGCGGCCGATGAATTTTTTAGTTTTAGTGCTACAATCTAATTTCTACAAATTCTTTAAAAAAGTACATCTTCGTTTGTGTATCACCGGATCAAAATGTTTCCATAAGTTAATACTGGCTGCATTGTCTGATAATTCAGGTGTTCTGTAGCAATTGATAATGCCTTTTTCTCTGAAAGTTTCATAATACTCTTTAAAGATGATTGCTGTGACTGCTTTGTTTTGGTATTCCGGGAGAACACCGATAAGATAAAAAATCACATCTTTACTATGCTTTTTTGCTTTCAGCAAATGCAGGAATCCAAAGGGGAATAGTTTTCCTTTTGATTTTTGCAATGCTTCCGAAAAGGAAGGCATCACAATACTAAAAGCAATAATATTATGGTCTTTATCTTCCACGAATTTGATGAATTCAGGATTGATAAAACTGATGTGTTTTTTCTTAAAATGCTCTTTTTGTATATCTGAAATGGCTACAAAAGAGGATAAAGAAGCATAGGATTCGTTGAATAAATCAAACATTTTATCCACGTGAGGCATTACTTCTTTGGTGGTTTTAAAATTAAGCGGACTTAATTGGTATCTTCTTTTAACCAAATCATTCGCTTTTTCAAAAAATTCCGGTTTTACATTTGCAAATGGAAATTTACTTTCTATGTACTCTTTCTCTTTAATATAACCCAATTGCTCAAAATGTGTCGCGTAATAGGGATGATTGTACCACGTAATCATGGTTCCCATTTCGTCAAAACCTTCGGTAAGAACACCTACTTTATCTAAATTTGAGAATCCCATTGGACCTTCAACGTGTTCTAAATTGTTTTTTCGACCTAATTCATAGACTTTTTCAAGTAATGCTTTTGTCACTTCAATATCATCGATTACATCAAACCAACCAAAACGAACTTTCTTTTTTTGCTGGTCATTTACTTCACTCCAATTGATTATGGCAGCGATTCTGCCTACAATTTCATTTTTTTTGTATGCAATATAAAAATACGCTTCGGCATTTTCGAAAGAGGGATTTTTAGTTTTATCAAAGGTTTCCAGTTCATCTGCGATGATCGGTGGAACCCAATAATTGTTGTCTTTGTATAAAGAAAAAGGGAACTTGATATAATCCGTTAGCTCGCTTTTGGTTTTGGCTTCTTTTATTGTAATCATGGTAGTTTTGGCTTGTGATTTCTATCCCTTTTTTGTTTTTTTTGCTCTTTTCTTAGCTTTTTTATCGGAATCGTTATTGTCTAAATTAATTCTGACTTCATTATAATTAGCGTCATAGCGCCAAGAAAATCCAACGCCTCCATAAAGAACAGAAGGAGTGTCTTTGAAATTGGTACTTATGGATGCGTCAATTTGCATGTCTTTATTCAGTAAATAAGCGGAGCCTCCTCTCACAATGGCATCGCTGTAAAAATCGCTTTTGAAACCTTGGTTTTCTATAAATCCAGACCATTTATCATTGAATCCTCTTGTTAAGGTCAACACATAGCCATAACTTGGAAAATCAGTAGTGACATAATCTGCTATGATATTAGTTACAAAAACCCAACTTCCGTCACCTAAATGGTTTTGGGTAATCAACATGATTTTTGGTGATATGTTGGATTCAGGAGAAAAAGAATACGGATTATCGGCCATAGTAAAATTAGCTCCTGCAAATACCGAAACGGCAGGGATTAATTGATGCCAATTGAAAGTTCGATTGGCTTTCCAACTGTATATATTTACCTTTTTTTCGTAATTTTTGAAAGGATCGTAAATCAAATATTTAGCTCCTAAAACGGTTTGTTTTAGTGCTGATCTATTGGTGTTACTGAACAATGTTGTGAATTTCTCGTTTTGGTATTGCAAATCGGCTATTAATTCTAATTTTTCCATAAATAACCCCCATCTTAATGTGGCATCAATCCCAAAACCATTGGCGTCATAATTCAATAAATTGTGTTTTTCTTTGATGCCATAAATGCCTGTTTCTATTTGGATTACTGATTTTCCAACTGCAAAAGCCGACATGGTTTCACCGGGTCTGTTGGAGTTGATTTGATCTGTATGTTGGCCATAATGAATGCATGGAATCATAAAGATAGCTGCCGCAAGTACGATTTTGAATTTGAACATATTATTTTTTTGGGTTAAAAAGTAATAACGCTTTTCAAATGTACTATATTTTATTATTTATTTAAGAAGGATATTTTAATTTTGAACGTTGGATTTATTAATTTTGAAAAAAATTATACGTTTATGCAAACTGCTTCTTTTTCCGGTTTTATAAAAGCACTTTTTTATATGGTTGCTTTCTATTACATTTTTAAATTTTTGGCGAAGTTATTCCTGCCTTTATTGGTTAAAAAAGTAGTGGAGAAAGCGGGGCAAAATTTTCAGCAACAGCAACAAAATGCGCAGGATAATTCTTGGAATACAACACAAAGTAAAGACGAAGTGATTTACAATACTGCGAATGCCAAAAATCCGCGTGAAACCAAAAAAGTAGGAGAATATGTTGATTACGAAGAAATAGATTAAATTTGTCGTAAAACATAGCTCTCATACTGTAAACCAAACCTTCAAAAATTGAAAATAATAAATAAGTTCTATCCGCACGCGCTGGCCATACTTGGTTTTGTACTCCTATCTCTAATCTATTTTTATCCTGTATTGCAGGGAAAACAAATTTTTCAATCGGATATTGCCCAATACACGGGAATGGCCAAAGAGCAAAACGACTTTAGAGCCTCAGATCATGTGGAACCTTATTGGACAAATTCAGCTTTTGGAGGAATGCCTACCTATCAATTAGGAGCAAAATATCCTCATGATTATATTGGAATGATTGATGATGCGTTACGATTTTTACCTCGTCCCGCCGATTATTTATTTCTGTATTTTCTTGGCTTTTATGGATTAATGCTGGTTTTAAAAATTGATCCTTTGAAAGCCTTTTTTGGTGCATTGGCTTTTGGTTTTTCGACGTATTTGATAATTATACTTGGTGTTGGGCATAATGCCAAAGCGCATGCCATTGCCTATATGCCGCTAGTTATTGCCGGTTTTATTTTAGTGTTTCGAAAAAAATACATTTTAGGTGGTTTACTCACGATGTTTGCCACTGCATTAGAAATTAATGCGAACCACTTCCAGATGACTTATTATTTGTTGCTTTTCTTATTGATACTTTCGGGTTATTTTATTTTTCAGGCTGTAAAAGAGAAGGAATATAAATCACTATTATATTCGTTTGGAGTTCTTGCGGTAGCAGGAATTTTTGCATTGGGTGCTAATGCAACAAATTTATTGGCCACAGCAGAGTATGCGGATTTTAGTACTCGCGGTAAAAGTGAATTAACTTTTAATCCTGACGGTTCAAAAACGACTAGCAATAGTGCAATGACTCGGGATTATATTACGGAATACAGTTACGGGATAGCTGAAAGTTTCAATCTTATTGCTCCAAGACTTTTTGGAGGTTCTAATAATGAAGCTCTTGGGACAGATAGTAAGATGTATAATTTTATGATTGGTCAAGGAGTACCTGAAGCACAGGCGAACGATTTTGTTTCGGGAATGCCAACGTATTGGGGTGATCAGCCTATTGTAGCTGCGCCAGCATATATTGGAGCAGTCGTTTTCTTTTTGGGAATCTTAGCTTTGTTTATTGATAAGCGAAAAATTAAATATGTATTTCTTTCTGGGGCAATCGTAGCATTAGTACTTTCCTGGGGTAAAAATTTCCCTATTTTGACAGACTTTTTTATCGATTACGTTCCTATGTACAATAAGTTTAGAGCGGTTTCTTCGATACAAGTAATTTTAGAATTATGTTTTCCTGTTTTAGCGATTATGGGATTACAATCTTTTTTCAAATTAGAAAAAGAGCTGCAATGGAAAGCCTTGTGGCAATCTGGAACTGTAGCCTTAGGAGCTATTTTGATTTTGTTTTTCTCTAAAAGCATGTTTAGTTTTTCCGGCGGAAATGATAGTTATTTTCTGGAAAGTTATGGGCCTGGTTTTGTTGATGCGCTCAAGGAAGACAGAAGGAGTTTGTATAGTGCCGATTTGTTACGTTCCGGTTTCTTTATTTTGCTTTCAGCTGGGGTTTTATGGTTGTTTATAAAAAATAGATTGGCCTCAAATACGGCTATAATTTTTGTGGGTCTTTTAATGATTTTTGACTTATTTTTTGTAGATAAAAAATATGTTTCAGGTAAAGATTTTATGAGCGGAAGAGAAGTTGAAGCTCCGTTTCAGGAAAAACCTTCGGATGTTGAGATTCTTAAAGACACGACTCATTACCGAGTTTTTGAAGTAAGTGGTAATTTATCAAGCGCCAGAACTTCTTATTTCCATAAATCTATAGGAGGTTATAGTGCGGTTAAACCAAGGAGAATGCAGCAATTATTTGATTACCAAATTGCCAAAAGTAATATGGAAATTCTGAATATGCTTAATGTGAAATATGTAATTCAAACGGATAAAGAAGGAAAAGAATTCCCAACTTCGAATCCGAATGCTAACGGAAATGCTTGGTTTGTGAGTGAAGTAAAATTAGTGAATTCTGCTGATGAAGAAATGAAAGCATTGGATAGTTTAGATTCTAAAAATGTGGCAGTAGTCAATCAAAAAGAATTTGAAATAAAAAATAAGGCTTTCGCCAAAGACAGTTTGGCGACAATTATCTTAGATAATTATAAGCCTAATTATTTGAAGTACACTTCGAATAATGTCAACAAAGGTTTGGCCGTTTTCTCTGAAATTTATTATCCAAAAGGCTGGAATGTAATGATTGACGGAAAAGTAGTGGAGCAATTCAGAGTAGATTATACTTTAAGAGGTTTAGAAGTTCCTGCAGGGAAACACACTGTAGAATTCAAGTTTGAGCCACAAGTGGTAAAAACGGGTAGTACAATTACACTCTTTAGTTCAATAGGAATGTTACTGCTATTAATTGGAGGAATTTATTTTGAAAAGAAGAAAGCAAGTAAATGAGAATAGAATATAAGAATTAGTCGAAATGTTTTTCTAAAATTGTACATTTGAATATGAAATCTTTATATAAAAAGGAAAATAGATTGATACAAAAGGAAATTGAAACTTCTGATTTGCAAAAGTTGTACTCTGAAAGAATAGAAAGATTTATGGCTTTGGTTGAGATTTCGTATGCCTTAAAAACTGCGCCAAGAATTATTCAGAAAAAATAATGCTTCAAGAAATTTTAGACATTTGGGAAAAACTCAACGAAAACAATGTTCGTTATCTAACCATTGGTGGATTGGCAGTAAATATTTATGGTTATACCAGAAATACTGGGGATATTGATATATTGATTGACGATACTATTGAAAATAGAAAAAATCTTCGTCTCGCTTTTGCAGCAATTGGAATTGGAGATTTTGCATCACTTGAAACAATGCAATTTGTTGCTGGATTTACAGATTTTACTATTTCTTATGGCTTGAGATTAGATGTGATGACTTCTATTAAAGGGTTAGAAAATGAAAAATTTGACAGTTTGCTACAAAATTCAACTATTGTTATCTTGAAAGAAATTCCTGTTTATTTTTTAGATTATGATAATTTGATAAAAGCTAAAAAAGCTACAAACAGACCCAAAGATATTTTAGATATTGAAGAGTTAGAAAAACTAAATAAAAAAAATGATTGAAGATTGTTGATTAACGATTTTTGATTTCAGAAGTTTTAAGTTAAACTTCTAAACCTTAA
Source organism: Flavobacterium sp. ZB4R12 (assembly GCF_048276375.1). Classification (NCBI taxonomy): domain Bacteria; kingdom Pseudomonadati; phylum Bacteroidota; class Flavobacteriia; order Flavobacteriales; family Flavobacteriaceae; genus Flavobacterium; species Flavobacterium sp. ZB4R12. Next base: position 83,282 of record NZ_JBLNKS010000002.1, read on the forward strand.
ACTTCTAAACCTTAAACTTTGGAACCAAAGAAAATCTTAATAATTACCTATTATTGGCCACCAGCTGGGGGACCTGGCGTACAGCGTTGGCTTAAGTTTGTAAAATATTTGCCCGATTTTGGAATTCAGCCTATTGTATATATTCCTGAGAACCCAACGTATCCAATTGTTGATGAAAATTTAGTAAAAGAGGTTTCGGATAAAGCAATTATTTTAAAGCATAAAATTTTTGAACCGTATCAATTAGCTTCGTTTTTTTCGAAGAATAAAACCAAAAAAATCAGTTCTGGAATTATCCCAAATCAAAAAAAGCAATCTTTTTTAGATAAAACGTTTCTTTGGATTCGTGGCAATCTTTTTATTCCGGATGCCCGTGTTTTTTGGGTAAAACCATCCGTTTCTTATTTAGAAAAATACATTAGAGAAAATAATATTGATACCATTGTTACTTCGGGTCCGCCACACAGTTTGCATCTCATTGGATTAGAGCTAAAACAAAAATTAGATTTAAAATGGTTTGCTGATTTTCGGGATCCTTGGACGACCATTGGCTATCACAAATCGTTGCGATTATCAGATTATGCCGCCAAAAAGCACAAAGCATTAGAACATCAGGTTTTAAATACGGCAGACACGATTATAGTAACGAGCAAAACCACAAAAACAGAATTTCAAGCCATTACAAACAAACCTATTACAGTTATAACGAATGGGTATGATACGGAAAATGTCGTGAAACAAACCTTGGATTCAAAATTTAGTTTAGCCCACATTGGTTCTTTTCTTTCCGAAAGAAACCCTTTGATTTTATGGGAAAGTTTGGTTGAATTAATTAATGAGATTCCGGATTTCAAATCACATTTAGAAATAAAACTGATAGGGGCAGTAAGTCAGGAAGTATTGGAAGCCATAACTCAATTTGGATTAAATCCGTATTTGAATAATTTAGGTTATGTTTCCCATGCGGAAGCGATTGCACATCAAAGAAAATCACAGGTTTTATTACTTATCGAAATCAATTCCGAAGATACAAAGAGTATTATTCCGGGAAAATTATTCGAATATATGGTTTCTAACAGACCAATTATAGCGATTGGGCCAAATGGTTCTGATTTTGCTGAAATCATAACTGAAACCAATACAGGCGTGTTTTTTAATTATTCAGAAAAGATGAGATTAAAAGGTGTAATTTTGGACTTTTATAATCAGTTTTTGGAAGGGAAATTACAAGCAAATGGAGTAGGGTTACAACGCTATTCCAGAAAAAACCTTACCAAAGAATTAGTACAATTGATTCAATAAAAAGCCGAAGTTCTTGCAACTTTAAATCTTAAACTTTAAACTCCTAGAATGGGAATAGTATTAAATCAGTCTTTAAAAAACACCATAATAACCTATATTGGCTTTGGTATTGGAGCCATAAACACACTCTATTTGTATCCTATTTTTTTAGGAGCTACCTATTATGCTTTGACAAATTATATTCTTTCGGCAGCTAATGTTATCATGCCTTTATTTGCCATAGGAATGCAAAATACTTTGGTGAAGTTTTATTCACAATACGAATCCGATGAGGAAAGATCCCGATTTTTATCTTTTACGGTATTATTCCCTTTGTTTTTGTGTATTCCATTATTGCTGATTGGTTTGTTTTTCTTTGATGACATTTCAATTTTTTTATCCAAGAAAAATCCGGTTGTTAAAGAGTTTATTTGGCTTATTCCATTCATAGGATTGTGTATGGCTTATTTTGAAATTTTTTACGCTTGGGCAAGAGTTCATATGCATTCTGTTTTTGGTAATTTTATCAAGGAAGTGGGACTTCGATTATTTTCGTTGTTTGCTTTGATAGGAGTGTATTATAAATGGATTTCGGTTATAGAATTTGTTTATGTTACTGCAGGAATTTATTTTTTGGCTTTAATGATTACGATGCTATATGCATTTAATATTAAAAAGCCAGTTTTTCAATTTGCCATTCCACACAATGTAAAAAATATAATGGAGTATACCTTTTATATTATTTTATCCGGAAGTGTTGCTAATTTACTTTTGGATGGTGATAAAATGATGCTCAATCAATATATGATTATTGAAAATATCGCTTATTATTCAGTAGCGACATATATTGCCTTAGTTATATCCGTTCCCAGTCGTGCGATGCACCAAATTGTTTATCCAATTACCGCAAGGTTAATGCACGAGAATAAACATGATGAATTAAATGATCTCTATAAAAAAACATCCATTAATCTCCAAATAGTTGGCGGCTTTGTGATGTTATGTATTTTTGTTAATATCAATCAGTTGTATGAATTAGTGCCTAAAGAGTATAGTGGAGGTATTTTGGTGGTTTTTATGATTGGGATTTCCAAATATTTCGACCTGATTTTAGGGAATAATAATGCTATCATTTTTAATACAAAATATTACAGAGCAGTATTGTTTCTTGGTGTATTTTTAGTTGTTTTGACTATAGTCTTGAATATGATTTTTATCCCCATATATGGTATTATGGGGTCTGCTTTTGCTACTTTATTATCGATAACCTTATATAGTCTTGCCAAATTGCTTTTTGTGGTTAAGCGCTTGGATTTATATCCTTTCACAAGTCAAACATTGTATTCTATAGCAATTACGTTTGTTTTGTTCTTACTGTTTTATTTCTGGCAGTTTCCTTTTCATCCTATAATTGGTATTGGATTAAAATCTGTTTTGGTGACCATTTTATATGTTTATATCAATTATAAATTTGTTATTTCTACTGAAATAAACCAAGTTATGGATAAAGTATTGAAAAAGTTGAAATAATTTTTCAATTGGAATCTTCTTTTTGATCAGGAAAAAAATGTAAATAATACCATTTAGAAATATAAAACAGTCTTTTTTTCTCATCCCAGCCCTCTTTAAAGATTGGATTGTTTTATATTTCTAAATGGAATAAAAACAGATTGTTTTGTTTTTGTACTTATCCCGACATCCAATCATTTTATTAAAATAAAAAGTATCGACTTATTTACATAATAAACAATGACAACATCAAATGAACAGATGAAAGAGAATAGTAATACCATAACTTATATATTTTAGTCCAAAAAGGAGCTGAGACGATATATTCGAATTCGCAGGTTTTCTTTACAATTTCATTGGTTAGTTTTCGTACTTCTTTTTCAATAAAATCACTAACTCCATTGAGTGATTTGTATACTTTTCCAGTAATACCATTTTACTTTTGATTTTACTGGAATAAAAAACACCACGTCTCTTCGAGTGATTTTGAATAGTAATGCGACAGCTTTACTATTCAAAATTGTATCGAGAAGCTTACAATGTTAGGGTTCTCGATACATTTTATTAAAAAAAGCTATCGCATTTTTTAATAAAATACTCGAACTGACGCACACAGTTAAATTGATTTATCACAGTAAATTTAAAGTCTAAATGGTATAAATGCTCTTTTTATTCTCCACCATATTTTTTCTGAAGGATTGAGTTCTGGCGAATATGGCGGAATGAAAAGCAGTGCTATATTGTTTGGAATAATGAGTGTTTTTCTTTGTGGAATGCTCCGTTATCGAGAATGATGAGTTTAAACTCTTCTGTATTTTCTTTTGAGAATTCGTTTAAAAAAGCTTGAAAATTAGCAGAATTGCAGTGCGACAATTCTAGTTCAAAATGATCTCCAATGAATGGAGAATAAGCTCCGAAGAGCCAAATAGCTTTAAAAACTTGCTGAAAAGTACACACCGGTTTAACACCTTGTGCCGTTAGTCCTTTCCCATTACGAGTAAACATTCCAAATCGGCTCTCATCTTGACAATACAAGTTTATTGTTTTGCATTCTTCTGGTTTTTCATTGCAGATTTTTAAAATGTAATTTTTTTTTGTAAGTATTAGATTATTTAACTTTATTAAAAATGATTTTAATCGATTTTGTTTGTTGCTTCATAGATTATTTTGTAAATTAGTTATCAAATGTAAAATAATAATTTAGACTTATTTACATAATAAACAACGACAACATCAAGTGAACAGATGACAGGGCAAACGCATGAGTTTAAACATGGTTTAAAAAAATATATACTGGTGCGTTTGCCCTGGAACAGATGAAAGAGATAAGCTTAAAGTCAAAGATATTTAGATTACCCTTTTTGATATGTCAATAAACTTTGAATCTCTGCTATTGCTAGAACAAAGATTAGTATCTATGTAAGTAAGTTGAAAAAAGTATAAAAATCACTAAAAGTGGGTATTGTGGAAACGAGGTATAGCCCTTATTTTTGCAGATATTATTTTACAAAATATTTTTTAAAGACAATAATAAATAGCTAAAGTAATTTACCCCAATGATTATGAAAAGCCATCAATACATAAACGAAGAAAGTTTACAAAAGTTTTCTAACATCTTAGCGAATAAAATCCATCATGGATTTACTATTATAGAAAGAAATGATACTTTGCCTTTTGCGGTTTTATCAAAAGATAGAAAAGAAGTAGATCACGGGTTTAATTTTTTACTTTGTTGTTTGACATTAGGGATATGGTCCGTTGGTTGGATTTATTTAACTTATGTTTCTTCCAAAGAAAAAAATATAGTGATAGCAATCGATGAAGATGGAAATACATTTGAAGAAAAATGCTATTCTGAATAGATTCCTTATAATTTATCCTTTAGGTATTTTCCAGTAATTGATTTTTTTATTTTTACGATTTCTTCGGGAGTTCCAACAGCTAATAATTGTCCGCCATTTTCTCCTCCTTCAGGGCCTAAATCAATAATCCAGTCGGCACATTTTATAAGATCAAGGTTGTGTTCAATTACAAGTATCGAATGCCCTTTGTCTATCAAAGCATCAAATGAAGCCAATAGTTTCTTAATGTCATGAAAATGCAATCCGGTTGTTGGTTCGTCAAAAACAAAAAGTGCTTTGTCTTTTGTTGCCCCTTTTACCAAGAATGAAGCCAGTTTTATACGCTGGGCTTCTCCACCGGAAAGTGTAGAAGACGATTGTCCTAATTGCACATATCCCAATCCCACATCTTGCAGCGGTTGAAGTTTTTGAGTAATTTTACTTTGCTTGTTAGCTATAAAAAAGGCAATTGCATCGTCAATAGTCATAGTAAGAATATCGTGAATGTTTTTACCTTCAAAGGCGACTTCCAAGACTTCTTTCTTAAATCGTTTTCCATTGCAGGTTTCACAAGGCAATTGCACATCAGCCATGAAAACCATTTCTACATTTATGGAACCTTCCCCTTTGCAGGTTTCGCATCTTCCGCCATCAACATTAAAAGAAAAATGTTTGGCCTGATAGCCTCTTATTTTTGATAATTTTTCCTTGGCATACAATTCCCGGATATCGTCATAAGCCTTAATATAAGTCACCGGATTAGAACGAGAACTTCTTCCAATTGGGTTTTGATCTACATATTCAATATGCTTGATTTGCGAAAATGAACCTGTCATTTCAGTAAATTGTCCTGCTTTTTCTCCTGCATTCTCCAGCTTTTTTTGCATGGCAGGAAATAGAATTTTTTTGACTAGCGTACTTTTTCCGCTTCCTGAAACTCCTGTGATAACTGTCAATACATCCAGCGGAAACGTAACATCTATATTTTGTAGATTGTTTTCTCGGGCTCCTTTTATTTCAATAAAATTCTTGAAAGGTCTTCGTCTCTTGGGAACGGTAATTTCTAAGTCGCCATTCAAATATTTCGCAGTAAGCGAAGTCGATTTTAGGATTTCATCAAATGTGCCCTGAGCGACTAAATTACCACCAAGGGTTCCCGCTTCTGGACCAATATCAATAATCATATCGGCCGCTTTCATGATATCCTCGTCATGTTCTACAACAATAACAGTATTTCCTAAATTACGAAGCGACAGTAATACTTTTATCAGACGTTCCGTATCTTTTGGGTGTAAACCAATACTGGGTTCGTCCAGAATATACATGGATCCGACTAAACTGCTTCCTAATGAGGTTGCTAAGTTGATACGTTGTGATTCCCCACCCGAAAGTGTTGCAGAGTTTCTGTTTAATGTCAGATAATCTAATCCTACTTCGGTTAAAAAGGATAATCTATTATTGATTTCCACTAATAATCGTTTTGCGATTTGTTTTTCATGGATATCTAAGTCAATACTTTCGAAAAAAGTAACCAAATGCTTAATAGGTAAGTCAACTAGATCAGAAACAGTTTTGGAATTGATCTTTACATAGGAGGCTTCTATTCGCAAGCGTTTGCCTTTGCAGGAATAACATTTGGTTTTGCCTCTGTAACGAGAAAGCATCACACGGTTTTGAATCTTATAATTTTTTTCTTCTAATTCCTTAAAGAAATCATTTAAGCCTTGGAAGTAGTTATTTCCATTCCAAATCAATTCTTTTTGATCTTCAGATAATTGATAAAAAGGTTTATGGATGGGAAAATCGAATTTGTAAGCGTTGTTTACCAATTCGTCCCGAAACCAGCTCATACTTTCGCCTCTCCAAGGAAAAATGGCGTTTTCGTATACAGATAAGGTCGTATTTGGTACCACTAATTCGGCATCAATTCCTATAATATTTCCGTAACCTTCACATACAGGACACGCTCCGTAAGGATTGTTGAAACTGAATAAATGTACATTTGGTTCTAGGAAGGTAATACCGTCCAATTCGAAATTATTAGAATAAGAAAACTTTTTATCCGAATTTAATTCCTGTAAATAACAAATTCCCTTGCCTTCAAAAAAAGCGGTTTGAACCGCATCAGCAAGTCGATTATAAAATTCTTCTTCTCCCGAAGTTTCGGGATTGACAACAATTCTATCAATAATGAGCTTTATATCTTTATTGTCCAAAGAATGCTGGTTTGTCACTTCGAGCGAAGTCGAGAAGTCGTCCAAACGAACCATTTCATTATTAACCAGAATTCTTGCAAATCCTTGTTGTAAAAGTACTTTTAGTTTGTCTTCCAGTTTTCTGCCTTCTTCCAGATGAACAGGAGCTAGGAGCAGCCATTTGCTATCAATATCGAAACGCTTCACGTCGGTAACCACATCGGTAACCGTATTTTTTTTTACTTCTCGACCTGAAATAGGAGAATAGGTTCGTCCAATTCGGGCAAATAATAGTTTTATATAATCGTAAATTTCCGTTGAAGTTCCTACTGTAGAACGGGCATTTGTAGTATTTACTTTTTGTTCAATAGCAATTGCAGGTGCAATACCTTTGATATATTCAACCTTTGGTTTGTCTAATCGACCAAGAAATTGTCGCGCATACGATGACAAACTTTCTACATATCGGCGCTGTCCTTCGGCGTACAAAGTGTCAAATGCCAGACTTGATTTTCCGGATCCGGAAAGTCCTGTAATAACAACTAATTTATTTCGAGGAATCGCAACATCTACATTTTTTAAGTTATGTACTTGTGCGCCTTTTATGATGATATTTTTCTTCGGATCGAGTTGGGTAATGTCAATTGGCATACTGAAAATTAATTTTCACAAAAGTACTTAATTTTACTATGAGAATGGCTAAAGAATTTAATGCAATTATTGGTCTACAGTCTAATTCTGTTCTGTGATTTTTGCTTTAAATACTATTTATATTAATATCAAATTATTATTATTAACTGCTTAATGCTATGTTTTACCGTATTTGAGTTTTTGCTTGATGCGTCATTTAAATATTACAGTCGGTGCTCAATGTGATAAAGTTAAATTCTGTTTTTTCTTGTAGAACTGCAAAGGGTCAAAGATTTAAAAAAAACATTTTGTTTGTAAGTACGCTTCTTTGAAAGATAAAGCTTTATGAAATACGTAATCATAATAATATTTGAGTTGGGTTCTGCTTACTAGTTTTTTATTTGGCGAATATAAATTACCCTAAAAAATGCTTCACTACAAATTATATAAATCCTCGTTAATTATAACTGACATCGAACAAAAATTATTAGAAATCCTTATTTTGTAAATTCTAAAAATAAGCATAATTGATTGCCTAATTCTCATTAAAAGTGAATTGTATTTTATTATATATATTTACGATTACATAGTTTAATACCAGATTTATTGCTTTTACTGTTTTAATTTCGATATAATAGTAAGTAATTATTAATATAACGTTTTCGTAATTACCCATACATTACCACAACATTTATCATTATTTACTAAATACTCCATTTTACGACCATTCTAAATAAGTGTTTTGCAATCGCTTTAGTCGTTTGATTATAAGGTGTTTTTTCTTTTTTACATTTTTTATAAGTTGGTATAGTTTTTACAGACTTGCTTTTTGGAAGGTTTTTTATTTCATTCCTAAATTTGAGAAACTTAAAAACTAACCATATGAAAAAATTTACCTTGTTGATTTTCTTAATGCTTTGTGCATTTGGATTTTCACAAAATGCGCCTATTACATTTGAAACAGGAGAGCACGGGGCCAATTGGTCTTTTGCATCTTTTGAAAATTCTACTGGAATAGGCTATGAAAAAGTTGCGAATCCATTTGCTACAGGAATAAATACCTCTGCTACTGTGGGTAAGTTTACAGCTCTTGTGGCTGGACAGCCTTGGGCAGGATGCGAAAGTGCACACGCTTCAGGTGTAAATGGTATTGGAACATTTACTTTTAGTCTTAGCAATTGCATCGTAAAAGTGATGGTTTACAAATCCGTCATAAGTAATGTTGGAATAAAATTCGCAGAATCGAATGGTGAAGCACAGCCGGAAGTAAAAGTGGCAAATACCAAGATAAATGAGTGGGAAGAATTGACATTTGACATGTCAGGTTCTATTGGTAAAGGAGTAACTGGAATTATTGATCAAATAATAATCTTTCCAGATTTTCAAGCAAGAAGTACTGAAAATGTTTGTTATTTTGATCATATTACATTTTCAGCGAAAACGACTACGATACCGCCAGATACGGGTCCAACTGCATCAGCACCAGCGCCACCCGCTAGGAGTGCTACAGATGTGAAGTCAGTTTTCAGTAATGCTTATAGTGATATAACTGGGACAAGCTGGACGCCTAATTGGGGGCAATCTACGATTTCCGAAGAGGTTTCGGTTACAGGGGATGCTGTGAAAAAATTATCGAATCTTAATTATCAAGGAGTTATACCTGCGACGGCTATTGATGCTTCTGGTATGACCAAATTGCATCTTGATGTTTGGACAGCAGATTGTACAGCATTTGACGTTTATTTGATTAATCCAGGACCGATTGAGCAAAAAGTAACATTAACGCCTACATTGTCAGGTTGGAACAGTTTTGATATAAACTTGTCCGATTATTCAAATATTACTTTGAATAATGTTTTTCAATTTAAGTTTGTATCTCCTAATCAAAATAGTACGGTTTATCTTGATAATGTGTATTTTTATAAGTCAGGTTCTGTTCCGACTCCGACCCCGACTCCAACAGCAACACCAAATGCTCCTGTTACTTTTGAAACTGGAGAGCAAGGATCTACTTGGACATTTGTAAATTTTGAAAATGGGACTGACCCTACGGTAGGTTACGAAAAAGTTGCAAATCCTAATGCTACTGGAATCAATACTTCGGTAACTGTAGGTAAATATACAGCTACCGTAGCAGGGGCACCATGGGCAGGATGTAAAACAAATGATATTGGGAAGTTTACATTAGATACTAAAAACTCTTCTGTAAAAATAATGGTTTACAAAACCGTTATCAGTGATGTATCACTAAAGTTTGCTGTTGCAGATGGAGGATCACTAGGAGAGATTAAAATAAAAAACACTAAAATCAATGAATGGGAAGAGCTAACATTTGAATTTTACAATCAAATAGGAAAAATTCAATCTACCGATATAGTAACAATGATGATCTCATTGGATTATCAAGCTAGATCTACACAAAATGTTTCTTATTTTGACAATATTACTTTCTCAAAAACTTCGGTTCCGTCACCGGTACTTATTTGTGATGCCGTATTAACCGAAGCAAGTCAAGGTTCATTTACCACAGGCTACAAAGCTAAATTTGAAACTGTTGGAACAGATGTAAATATTACTTTTGAATTGTTAGATCAAAAAGATGGTCTTGTTGTTGGTTTATGGAAAGAAAGTCCTTTTGAAGAATCTGCAATGGTTAATGATCCTGTTGGAAGTAAAATATTCAAAGCAAAACTAACCGGTCAAAAAGCAGGATCTTTGATAAGCTATGCTTGTAAATTTGCTTATGCTGGAGGTCAATCGGTTACAAAATACATTAAATATGAAGTTGGGACAGCTTGTAGTACTACAACACCACCGCCAGTTGTAGGTTCTGGTCCAACTCTTCCATTAGATTTTGAATCTGGAACTTATACTTTTGTTGATTTTGACGGAGGGGTTGCTACTACAATAGCTAATCCAAATAAAACAGGAATAAACACCACTGCTACTGTTGCCAAAATGGTGAAAGGTGCTGGAGCAATGTGGGCAGGAAGTAAAATTAAAATGGCTTCTCCAGTTGATTTTTCTACTAAAAAAATAATCAAAGTAAAAGTTTGGTCGCCAGTTGCTGGTAAAAAACTATTATTAAAGTTTGAAAGTCCTAATGGCAATTTTGAGAAAGAGTCTGTTGGAGTAACAACTGCCAATGCTTGGGAAGAACTTACTTTTGATTTTACAAATGTGAGTACAACTAATACCGCTTCTGATATGGTTTTCATTTTTGATTTGGGAACTGTAGGAGACGGAAGTGCCAATTCAACCTATTTATTTGATGATGTAAAATCGGCTTCAATCCCTGTAGCGCCATCAACTAATTATTTGGTTTCTTTTGAAACAGGAAGTGTTGTAGGTACTTGGGATTCTTTTGAAAATCCAGGGCAAACTGGATTTGAGTACGCAAGCAACCCTTCAAAAACTGGAATTAATACTTCAGACAAGGTGGGTAAATTTACAGCAGTTGCAGCAGGACAACGTTGGGCTGGATGTGAAACCGCAAGCGGAACTATAGGAACATGGGAACTAGATGCTACATCTACTACAGTAACCATGATGGTGTACAAATCTGTTATTAGTCCAGTTGGAATTAAAATGGCTACTGGAACAAACGGTACAACATTCGAAATTAAAAAGAATAACACTAAGATAAACGAATGGGAGTTAATGACTTTTGATATTTCTCCTTTTATCAATAGTGGAGATGCTACAAATATTAACAAGTTTGTTGTTTTTCCAGATTTCAGATCAGAAACAGATCCAGTTAGAAGCTCTGATGTAGTTTTATTTTTTGACGATATTAAATTTTCGGCCAAAAAATTACATGATCCTGACTATGTAGCTCCTCCAGTAGACAATCCTACTGTTGCAGCTTCAACACCTCCTGTAAGAAATGCAGCAGATGTTAAATCTATTTTTAGTGATGCTTATGCAGTATACAAAGCTGGAAACTGGTGCCAATGTTGGGGACAATCAACTATTGTAACTGATGTTACTGTTGTAGGTGATCTAACAATAAAACTAGCAAATTTTACTTATCAAGGAGTGACACTTCCTGATGGAGAAGTTTTCGACTTGTCGAATATGAATAAAATGCACATCGATTTATGGTTTAATGATTCAAAATCAGTTAGCATTGCTCTTGTGCAAAAAACGCCAGGAGGAAGTGTTGAATCAGCCCTAAAATTCACACCTACTAAAACAGGATGGAATAGCTTTGATGTTGATTTGAATTCTACCACTTTACCAGGTGTTGATTTGGGTAAAGTTTTTCAAATGAAGTTGACTTCTGAGAATGAAGGGTCTACTGTTTTTCTTGATAATTTTTATTTCTGGAAAGATGTTAAGAATGTGCTGTCACAAATGAATTTACCAGTTACTTTTGATGATGTTACCGTAGATTATGCTTTAATGGGGTTTGGAGGTGCTGATGCATCAACGATTGTAGTTGATCCAACATTGGTATCAAATAAAGTGGCTAAAGTGGTAAAAGCGGCTAATGCTGAGAGCTGGGCTGGAACAACAATTTCTGCAGCAGCTGGATTAGGATTTAGCAGTGTAATTCCTTTTTCTGCAAGTGTAACTAAAGTGAGTATTCGTGTGTGGTCTCCAGATGCTGGAACCATAGTTCGTTTGAAAGTGGAAGATCATGCAGATAAAACTCATACTATAGAGACAGAAACTGCTGTGACTACTGCAAAGGGTTGGGAAACGATAGTGTTTGATTTTGCAAAACCAGTTTCAGGAACTTCAGCTTTGAATCTAGCTTATAAGTATGATAAAGCTACTATTTTCTTCGGTTTTGGTACTACAGGTACAGAAAAAATCTATTACTTTGATGATGTGAAGATGGTGGAAATTGCTGTGGAACCTATTTTAAGTTATGGTGTTGTTGCTCAAACCTACCCAGTAGGAAAACCAATTTATCCATTAGCAATGATTAATTCAGGAGGTATCGTTCCTGCAAATGGTTATACTATTAGTCCCGTTTTGCCAGCAGGGTTGAGTTTTGATGCTACAACGGCTATAATTAGTGGTACACCTACAGTAATGAGTCAAGCGACTACTTATACAGTTACTGGTATTAATGGTTCTGGAAGCGGCAGTACTAGTATAAGTATTGCAGTTGTTCGTGATTTCAAATCAAATAATTTTACCATTGAAACAATAGGTGAAACGTGTTTGGGTGAGAATAATGGAGAAATAAATATCAAGGCTGTTGAATCAAATACTTACATAGCAATTATAAATGATAAAAGCTATGAGTTTACTGCTAACAGTTTAAGAGTGTTTAATTTAGCCACTGGAGTTTATACTATTTCTATTTCAGTTAAAGGAGAATCTTTTGCTCAAAACTTTACGGGGGTAGTTTCAAAAGGATTAACTATAACTGGAAAATCTAGTGTTGTTTTTAATAAAGTTACTGTTAAAATGACTGAAGGAACTGCTCCTTACAAAGTTTATTTAGATGGAGAAGAACAATTTGAAACACCTTTTTCAACTTTTACAGTAGATGTTAACAAGGAAAGTTTGTTAGAAGTGAAAACGGCTAAAATATGTGAAGGAACTTATACTAAAAAAATAGAGGGTATTTTGGATTCTTCTGCTGCTTTTCCAAATCCAACTTTTGGAAGCTTTGAAATTGCAATTCCTACTAGTAGAAAAGAGGTTGTTATAGATTTATACTCTTTGAGTTCTATGTTTATTTCAAGCAAATCATATCCTTTAGAAAATGGAACCGTAAAATTAAGTCTTGAAGGTCAAACGGATGGGATTTATATTGCAAAAGTGTATTTAGACACTCCATCATATTTAAAAATTATAAAAAGATAAAGATGAAAAAATTTATATATCTAGCTCTCATTAGCGTTTTTCTAATCTCTTGTGGAAATGAAGATGCACCTGTAGAGTCCGTAAATGTAGCGCCTACAACGCCAACATTAGTTTCTCCGGTAAATAATAAATTGTGTACCAATAACGCAGTTAGCTTTCAATGGAATGCTGCTGTGGATTCTAATAATGATCCTGTAATCTATCAGATACAAGTATCGAAAGACAAAGATTTTTCGCATATTATAATGACAGCAGAGAGTTCGGCTACGTATCAAAATTTTACCTTAGAAAAAGCTACTGCTTACTATTGGAGAGTAAAATCAACAGATAATGAGGATTTATCAAGTACGTATTCTACGATATTTAGTTTTTATACATCGGGAGATGGTGTGATAAACTACTTACCTTTCTCTCCAGAACTTGTACTGCCAGAATTGAACTCTGTCTTGAGTACAACAACTGCAAAATTGCAATGGACTGCGAAGGATGTTGATACTAAAGATAAACTTGTTTTTGATGTGTATTTTGGGACAACCAATCCTCCAACAGAAAAAGTAGTTGTAAACCAAGAAGCCCCAACGCTTGATGTTAATGTTGTTGCTTCAAAAGAATACTATTGGAAAGTTGTTGTTAAAGATGATAAAGGAGGAGAAACGGTTGGTCAAACTTGGAGGTTTAGAACCAATTAAGATTCTTTTAATTAAAATTGTCATATTGAAAAAGAGCGTCCCGGATATCCGGGACGCTTTTTGTTTTTATTACAATAATTTTACTTTAATAAATACCCAGCATAAGATACAAAACTTCGGTTTTTACCTTATTTTTGTTTTATGATTTGTATTTTTTAATAATGTAGTTAGTGCCGAATTATTATTTTTTAACCTGTACTAATAGATTTATTTTGTCACTAGTATTCTCTAATCTAAATACCACATCTTCTTTGAAAACAAAAGCTACCTTTCTGTTATTTTTTATATTCTCAATAGCTTTTTCTCAAGAGCTTCCACCAATTATTAAGTACTCTTCAAGTTTGTATGGAGCAGGAAATCAAAATTGGATGATTTCACAAGACCAACACAATTATGTTTTCTTTGCTAATAATGAAGGTCTCTTAGAATACAATGGGTCTAATTGGGAATTGTATCCATCGCCAAACGAAACTATAGTGCGTTCCGTAAAAGTGATTGGGAATAAGGTGTACACGGGCAGTTATATGGAATTTGGTTTTTGGAACAGACAGGCCAATGGAAAGCTAAAATATACTTCACTTAGCAACACCATAAAAAAGAGTATTCTTGATGATGAACAGTTTTGGAACATATTAAACTATGATCAATGGGTGGTTTTTCAATCATTGAACAGGATTTATATTTATGATACAAAAACAGGAAATTTTAAAATAATTGCACCCAATAATAATATTACAAAATCTTTCAGGACTAAAAATTCGATATACTTTCAAACAATCAATGAAGGGCTTTTTGAAATAGAAAGTGGGAAAGCCCGATTGGTTTCTAATAATTCAATTTTAAAAAGTAATAGAATTGTCAATGTTTTTGCAATAGACGAAGGCCTTTTAATTCAGACACAACTCAACGGGTTTTATAAATTAATAGGGACAAATGTATCTAAATTTTCTACCGAAGCAGATTCGGAAATGACGGCGAATAGTGTTTATAGCAGTCAATTACTTTCAGACGGTAGTTATGCTATTGGTACGGTTTCTAATGGGATTTTTGTTTTGACCAAAGAAGGTAAAATGAAGTATCATATATCCCAAAATAAAGGATTGAGTAATAATACCGCTTTGTCCTTGTTTGAAGATGTAGATAAAAATCTTTGGGTGGGTTTAGATAACGGAATTAATTGTATTAATCTTCAGTCGCCTATTCAAAATTTTGTTGATGACACAGGGATTTTAGGAACGGTATATACCTCTAAATTGTTTAAGGGGAAATTATATATAGGAACCAACCAAGGATTATTTTATAAAGACTATCAAAGTCACGAAGAATTCAAATTTGTTAATGGCACTAAAGGCCAAGTCTGGTCTCTGTTTGAATATGATGGAACATTGTTTTGTGGCCATGATTCAGGAACATTTATTATTGAAAATGCTTCTGCAAACAATATATTTCCCAAATCAGGAACATGGAAATTTGAAACGGTTCCAAATCAAAAAGAACTTTTGCTTCAAGGAAATTACTATGGAATTTCAGTATTAGAAAAAGTTGATAATCAGTGGCGTTTTAGAAATAAAATAGCTGGATTTGATTATTCTGCAAGATATTTCGAAATAACCAATGCGCTTGAAGCGTACGTAAGTCACGAATACAAAGGGGTTTTTAGACTGCAGTTGGATAATAAATTGTTTAAAACCAAACCTTTTACTACCTATGAACAGCCAAAGAAAGGGAAAAATGCCAGCTTGACAAAATTTAATAATACGATTTACTATGCCTATAAAGAGGGAATTTTTAAATTAAATAATAAAACAAAACAATTTGAAAAAGATAAATTGTTGAGTTCTGTTTTTGAAAAAGACGAATATACGTCCGGTAAATTAATTGTAGATAGCTCCAATAAAATATGGTTGTTTTCTAAAAATTACATTCATTATTTCTCATTAAGTAAATTGAGTAATCAACTGAAACAAAATGTAATTCCTATTCCGGCTTCATTGACTAATTCAATGTTAGGCTATGAGAATATAGCGCAGATTTCAAATTCTGATTACCTTATCGGCACAACTGATGGGTATTATACGATGAGTATCAATGATTTGAGTTTTAAAAATTATAACGTTTCAATATCTAATATTGCCACTAATAAGTTGAATGAAAGCGTTAAAAACAGCTCTATTCAAGAATCTGGAAGATTCAAATATGATGAGAATAATATAACGTTCAATTATACTGTTCCAGAGTATAATAAGTATATCAATGCTGAATATCAGTATTTATTAGAAGGATTTCAGGATAATTGGAGTGAATGGAGTGCAAAAACCACTATGAATTTTAAAAATTTGCCTCCGGGGGATTATGTATTTAAAGTGAGAGCTAAATTTGCGAATTCTTTTCTTGAAAATACGGCGATTTATTCTTTTGCAATTCTAAAACCTTGGTACGAAACGAATTTGGCTATTTTTATTTATATAATTATGAGTCTTGTTTTGGCGCGATTTATCCATAAAACGTATAAAAATTATTATCAAAAACAAAAAGAAAAGTTAATTGAGGAAAATAATCTTTTATTGGAAATAAAAGAGCTGGAAAACGAACAAGAAATAATGCGTGTTAGAAACGAACAGCTTTCTCTGGATGTTGATACTAAAAATAGAGAATTGGCTGTTTCCACAATGAGTCTGAATAGTAAAAATGAATTGTTGGCTTTCATCAAGGAAGACTTGAAGAAAACTTCAGACGATGGAAACAGAAGCATTAAATCAGTCATATCTACAATTAATAAAAACATTACTGAGGATGATACTTGGAGTGTTTTTAAAGAAGCTTTTGATAATGCCGACAAAGACTTTTTGAAAAAAATAAAATTGGCCCATCCTTTATTAACCCCAAATGACTTGAGACTTTGTGCGTACCTGAGGCTGAATCTTTCTTCCAAAGAAGTAGCTCCTTTATTGAATATTTCGGTACGCAGCGTTGAAATAAAAAGATATCGTTTGCGTAAAAAAATGGAGTTGTCGCACGAACAAGGTCTTGTTGAGTACATTTTGGCTGTGTAGTTTATAACTCATTCTAGTGTAATAACTATACATCACCACAACATTAACGTTAATGTTGTTGCTTTTCGATAGTTTAAATAAAATAGAACATTCTTAATTTCGTACTAAATTCTGGTCTTTTTTAAGGAATTGAAAAATTAATGCATTTTTTTTTGCTTTGTATGTTTTTTGTTGAGGTTCCTTTTAATTTATTATTACTTCTTACTTCTAAATTTAGATTTCACAAAAAACATAAATATATGAAGTCTAACTATCTATTAATTATTTTTCTATTTCTCTCTACTTTAGGTTTTGCCCAAAGTTTTGATTTAGCAGGAATTGTAAAAGAAAAAGGTTCTGGTTTACCCATACCAGGAGTAAATGTTCAAATTAAAAATGCCACAAAAGGAACTGCCACAGATTTTGACGGTAAATTTTCCTTAAAGGGAATTCCGTCCGGCGCTACAGTTGTATTCTCTTATTTAGGATATAAAAATTTTGAATATAAAGTCATATCTAATAATATGACACTTAGTGTCTCTTTACAAGAAGATGCTAAAAGTTTAGAAGAAGTGGTTGTAATTGGTTACGGGACTCAGAAAAAACGACAAGTTACCGGAGCAGTTTCAGTGGTGGATAGTAAAACATTAGAAATTCTAAAACCAGTAAAAATTGAACAAGCATTGCAAGGAACTGTTTCTGGGGTCAATGTTACAACAACATCAGGTGCTCCCGGAGCAGCTTTGGATATACGTATTCGCGGAATTGCTACCAATGGACAAAATGGACCTACAACTATTATAGATGGTTATGTTGGTGAATTGGGTTTGTTAAATCCAAATGATGTGGAATCAATTACGGTTCTGAAAGATGCACAAGCTGCTATATATGGGACGATAGGTGCAAACGGAATCATTTTGGTGACAACCAAAACAGGTAAGAAGAATGCTAAAACTAAAATTTCTTTAAATACCTATACCGGATTTCAAGAAACTTCCAGAACGCTTCCGACATTGAATGCAACGGAATATGCATTGTTATTAAACGAAAGCTATGCTAATGGCGGAAAAGCACTTCCTTACCCTAATGTTAGCGGTTTAGGTAAAGGAACTAACTGGCAAAACGAAGTTTTTAATACCGGAGTACCAATAATAAGTCATGATTTATCCATCTCAGGAGGATCGGATAAAGTTACTTATGCGGTAAGTGGTTCTCACTTGGATCAAGAAGGAATTATCGGCGGAAGTAAATCTGGTTTTTTAAGGAATACGGCAAGAGTGTCTTTAGGCGCTGATTTATCAGAAAAATTGAAATTAAAAACCAATGTTATTTATACTTATTTCAATAGAAAGTCATTAAATGAGAATGGATTAGCTTCCGTACTTTTTAATGCACTTAATATCCCTTCAACTTTAAGTCCTTACAACAGCAATGGTGATTTTACTTTGGCACCTACAACTGGTTTAGGTATAGAAATTATAAATCCGTTAGCTCAGATTGCTAATACTTACAATGATTATAATTTCAAAAAACTAAATGGAAATTTTGGTTTAGATTATAAAATTTTCAAAGATTTTGTTTTATCCAGTTCTATGGGGTTTAACACATCTAACAGCAAATCAAGAAGTTTTGCGAAAGAAATTAATTATGGAGGAAAAGTTTTTGATGTAGCAAGAAGTTCTGTTTCTCAAAACGCAATAAACGACAATGATTATTCTTTTGATATTTATGGTACGTATACCAAAAAAGTAGGCGAAGGCCATAATTTTGCTGCAACCATCGGAAATACGATTTACAAACAATGGGGAAATGGTTTGTTCGCAACAGGATATGATGTTCCTAATAACTCATGGGATTTTGCCGATATTTCATTAACAACGGGAATTTTGAATGCTAAAACTAACGGCTCCTATAGTTATGATGAAAGAAGACTTTCTTATTTTGGTAGAGCGCAATACGATTATAAAGGGAAATATCTTTTATCCGCGATGATAAGACGTGATGCATCAACAAAATTTGGACCAGGAAATAAAATAGGTTATTTTCCTTCATTTACTGCAGGTTGGGTGATTTCTGATGAAGGATTTTATGGAGAATCTAATTTTATTAATTTCATGAAATTGAGAGGAAGTTACGGAACTTTAGGAAATGATCAAATACCAAATAATGGTTATATTTCTCAATTAACAGGAGAAGCGACTTATGTTTTTGACGGTGCTTTAGTTAATGGCTCCGCATCAGGACAAATCCCTAATCCCGATTTAAAATGGGAAGAGGCAAGAAAGTTCGATGTCGGTTTAGATTTGAAATTATTCAATGATAAGGTTTCAATTGTATCGGATTATTTTATTGATACCAGAGCTGATTTATTAATTCCAAATATACCGGTTTCAGGAATCATTGGGATCAGTGCTCCTGGTGCAAGTGCTCCAACTATCAATGCCGGAACTGTTAGAAATTCAGGACTTGAATTTTCTATTGATTACAAAAATAAATTCTCTGATAATTTTTCCATGAGTGTGGGGTACAATGTCACTTTCCTTAAAAATGAAGTGCTAGAAGTAAACAACGGAACAGGATTTATTGAAGGCGGTTCTTTTGGTGTGGGCCAACCAGCGCCTTCAAGAATGGAAGTAGGACAATCAATAGGTTATTTTTATGGATATAAAACAGACGGTATTTTTCAAAATCAAGAAGAAGTTGATGCACGCCCTTCGCAACTCGCTTTAGGAGCAAATGCCGCGCCTGGAGATATTCGTTATACAGATGTGAATGGAGATAATGTAATTGATGTTAAGGACAGAACAAATATTGGTGATCCAATCCCAAGCGCAACTATGGGTTTCAATTTGCAATTAAATTATAAAAACCTTGATTTTTCAGCCTACACTTTTGCATCTGTTGGAAATGACATGGTAAGAAATTATGAAAGAGATGTTACAGATGCAAACCATTTTAGATATGTTTTGGACAGATGGACTGGGGAGGGAACAAGTAATTCAGTTCCAAGAGTAACGACAAGTTCGACTGCTAATACTGTTTTTTCTGATTATTTTGTTGAAGATGCTTCTTATTTAAGAATCCAAAATATACAATTGGGATATTCATTGAATCCAAAATATGCTGAAAAAGCAGGATTGACTAAACTGAGATTATATGCTGGAGTAAATAACTTATACACCTTCACAAAATATAAAGGATATGATCCCGGAGCATCTAACGGAGCCCCAATCGGTGGCGGAATCGATTATGGTTTCTATCCTATTCCGAGAACCTACATGGTGGGTTTAAATATTAATTTTTAATTTATATTATAATGAAAAAGTATATACTTATAACTATAGCAACGATAGCCATTTTCTCGACAACGATCATTTCTTGTTCTGATGAATTTGTGAATCGTGACCCCGTTTATTCTGTCGGTTCTGAAAATTATTTTAATTCGAAAACTGATTATGATAATGCATTAATTGGAGCCTATGACTTACTGCAATCCACTTTTGTAAATGTTTTGATGGGAGAAATCGCATCCGATAATACACTCGCTGGGGGAGGTAACGCCACTGATGTTCCGGGTTATCAGCAAATTGACGATATGATTCATACGCCGGTAAACGCTCAACTTAAAAGTTTGTGGGATTATATGTTTGCTGGAGTTCAACGCTGCAATTATATCCTTGAATTTAAAGATAAAACGGATTTTGTAGGAAAGAATCAAGTGATTGCTGAAGCTCGTTTTTTGAGAGCTTACTATCATTTTGAATTGGTGAAATGGTTTGGAGGTATTCCTTTGAACGGAGATAAACGATTTAATGTTGGAGACGAAAAATCAATTCCACGTTCTTCAGTTAGTGATGTTTATGCATCAATCGAAGCAGATTTAATTTTTGCGAAAGATAATTTGTCGCCTACTGCTTCACAAAAAGGAAGAGCAACCAAAGGAGCTGCTTTGGCACTTCTAGGAAAAGTGTATTTGTATCAAAATAAATTTGTACTAGCAGCATCTACTTTTGAAAGTTTAATTTCAACATCTTCATATTCATTAGTGACGGATTATAATTCAATATTTGAAGATGCAGGAGAAAATGGACTAGAATCTCTTTTTGAAGTACAATATACTGATGTTGAGGGTGCCGGTTTTGGATGTTTCCAATGCAGTGAAGGTAATATTGCAGTAGGTTTCAATGGGCCAAGAGATTATACAGGTTCTTTGTTTACATCTGGCTTTAGTTTTAATGTTCCTACGCAAAAAATCGTGAATGCTTTTGAAGCTGGTGATAGAAGAAAAGCAGTGGCTATTTTAGATATTGAAGCTTGGGCAGCAAGTACTGGAGCTACTTTTAGCAAAGGTAATGAGCATACAGGATTTTATAATAGAAAGTATATCCCAAGAATAAGAAGCGCGAATGCTCAAGGTGATAGAAACTTAACAAATCCAAACAATTACAGAGCCATGCGTTATGCTGATGTTTTACTGATGGCTGCAGAAGCCTACAGTAGAGGAGGAATTGACGATAGTAAAGCAAAAGACTATCTGAATCAAGTACGCAGACGTGCTTTTGGAGATTTAAACCACGATATAACCGCTTCTGGGGCTGCTTTAACCGATTTTATTTTGGCTGAAAGAAGAATAGAATTAGTTGGTGAAGGTCATCGTTTCTTCGATTTAGTAAGAACGGGAAAAGCGGCTCAAGAAATTGAAGGATTTAAAGCTGGGAAAAATGAATTATTCCCTATTCCAATCGAAGAAATTCAATTTGCAAATGGAAATTGGGAACAAAACCCTGGATATTAAAAAAACAGTATTATGAAAAAATTAAAATTAATAATAAGTCTTTTTGTTTTGACATTCCTTTTAGGATGTTCTAATGATAGTGGTGATATCAATGTAGATGCAGTAGGTACTCCAACAAATATTTCGGCTTTGACAACAGTAACACAAGATAATTCAGGTAAAGTTACTTTTCTGCCACGCGGTGAAGGAATTACTCGATTCGAAATTTATTTTGGGGATTTAACTACAGCACCGGCTTATGTAAATCCGGGAGAAACTACGATACATAAATATGCTGAAGGAGTTTATCAGGCAAAAATAGTGGCAACCACTATAAACGGTAAAACAACTGAGGTGACTCAAGAGGTAGTAGTTTCTTTCAGATCTCCCGAAAATTTAGTTGTTTTAATTGAAAACGATTTAGTTACATCAAAAAAAGTGAATGTTACAGCTACTGCTGATTTTGCATTATTTTATGATGTGTATTTTGGAGAATCAGGTAAAACGGATCCCATAGCAGTCAATAATGGTGAAACGATATCTTATGTTTATAAAGATGCCGGGACATACACCATACGAATTGTAGCTAAAAGTGCAGCAATCAAAACAACTGAATATACTGTAAATTTTACAGTTACCAATGTTTTTAAACCAAGCACATCGGCACCTGAACCACCAAGTAGACAAGCCGCAGATGTGATTTCTATTTATTCATCAAAATATACGAATCTTGCCGGAACAGATTATTTCCCTGATTGGGGTCAAGGTGGTCAAGGAAGTAGCTGGGCTGAATTCAATTTGAATGGAGATAAAATGTTGCAATATATTAATTTAAGTTACCAGGGAATTGCTCTTGCTGATGGTACTTCTATTGATGTTTCTGGAATGCAGTTTCTTCATATGGATGTTTGGACCGCTGGTGTTGCAAAAATTGAAACTTCTTTAATTAGTAAAACAAATGGTGAAAAACCAGTTACTAAAGACCTTACAGCTAATCAATGGACGAGTATTGATATTCCAATTTCGGCATTTACAAGTCAAGGTTTGACAGTTGCAGATATCTTCCAATTAAAATTTGTTGGAACTCCTTGGGCAGCTGGAACAGTTTTTATTGATAATATTTATTTTTATAAAGAACCAGCTGAATCAATCAAATTGCCAGTTACTTTTGAATCTACCGTGGCAACGTATACTTGGGCCGGTTTTGGAGATGCTAATTTTGGGCCAATCCCTGCGGCAGTAATTACTAATCCTGATAAATCGGGATTGAATGTATCGAACAAAGTGCTTGAAATCAAAAAAACTTCAGGATCTCAAGTATGGGCTGGTGCCAGTATGAATTTAGATAGTGTTATTGATTTTTCAAAAGGTACAACTGTTACTATGAATGTATGGTCTCCTAAAGTAGGTGCTAAAATATTATTCAAAATAGAGAATTCTAAATCACCGAAAGATGGTAACGGGAATCCAACAGTTTTTGTCGAAATTGAAGCGGTGACAACAGTTGCTAACTCTTGGCAGTTATTAACCTTTAATCTTACCAGTTCTAATGTATTCAGTACAACCATTCCTTATGATAGAGTAATTGTTTTCCCTGATTTTGGAAATGCAGGTACTGGTGCTACTTATTATTTTGACAACATACAACAATCCAATTAAAATATTTTAAAATGAAAAAAATAATAACAAATATAGTAGCCATTTTTACCTTGCTCTTGTTGGTGAATTGTCAGGAGGATGACTTCTCCTTTGGTACAATAGATACACCATTGAATCTTAAAGTAACGGCTGAAATTATTGGTAAAACAGCCCTTGCTCCAAACGGAGACGGTTCTGGGAAAATAAAATTTACTACTGTCGCAGATAATGCTATTTCTTACAAATATGTTTTTAGCGATGGAACTTCAACAAATGCTCCTAGTGGAACTTTTTTGAAAACATTTACTAAGCCGGGCGTAAACACTTATACCGTAACTGTTCTGGCTTCAGGTAAAGCAGGCGTTACCTCTAATACGACTCTTGAAATCACCGTTTTTAGTAGTTTTAAAGATGAAGAGGCAGTCCAGTTTTTGACTGGAGGTTCTTCTAAAAAATGGTATTGGGCACAAACAGAAAAAGGACATTTAGGAGTTGGTCCAAATGTTCCGTGGTCTGATCCTGATTTTGGAACAAAAAATTATTATCCAGATTTTTATGCAGCAGCTGTTAACGAAAAATCAGCTACGTGCTTATATAATAGTGTTATGACTTTTTCATTGACAGGAGATCAATTGAAGTTTAATTTAGATAACCAAGGTCAGACATTTTATAATGGTGCTATTAAAGGTGGTGATGATGCCTGTTATGACTTAAACACTACCGGTGATAAAGTTGCTACTCTAAGTCCTTCAGAGTCTTTTGTAACAATGAATCCAGATCATCTGACCCAAACTAGAGGGACAATGATAAATATTGCTGATGGTGGTTTTATGGGCTATTTTGTGGGAGCAAGTTCTTATGAAATCTTATCGATTACTGAGAATCGTATGGTAGTAAGAGCAGTTATGCCTGGAAATACGTTTTTAGCATGGTATCATATATTTACGACAACCCCTCCAGGAGGAGCAACAACTCCAGCTGTAGATTATACTGTTTTGAAATGGTCTGACGAATTTAATGTTGACGGCGCGCCAGATCCTGCAAAATGGGCTTATGACCTTGGTGCTGGTGGTTGGGGAAATAGTGAGGCGCAAACGTATACTAATGCTGCAGAAAATGTAATTGTTCAGGGTGGGAATTTAAAAATAACTGCTAAAAAAGCAGGTTCAGGTTATACTTCTACAAGGTTGAAATCTGAAAATAAATTTGAATTTACGTATGGTAAAATCGAAGTTAGAGCAAAATTGCCTACCGGAGCAGGGACATGGCCGGCTATTTGGATGTTGGGTCAGGATTATGCAACAAATACATGGCCAGGTTGTGGAGAAATAGACATTATGGAGCAAAAAGGAAGTCACCCTAATGTTATTTATGGAACACTTCATTATCCTGGACGTTCAGGAGGCAGTGCAGATGGAAAGACCACAACAATTGCGAACTCTGAGACGGAGTTTCATGTGTACAAAGCCATTTGGAGTCCTGCTTCAGTTAATATTTATGTAGATGACAAATTGTTTCATACGGTATTAAATACTAGCTCTTTGCCTTTTAATAAAGATTTTTTCTTAATTTTAAATGTTGCAATGGGTGGAACTTTTGGAGGCGCTATTGACGCTGCCTTTACACAATCTTCTATGGAGATTGATTATGTGAGAGTATATCAATAGAAAGAATATAAAAATGTTTTAAATCTAAGAAGGCCGGTTCTTTACCCGGCCTTTATAATTTATTCAAAAAAAGGAGACAAATGAGAAATAATTCCATGTTGGCATCATTCGTTATAACTGCTCTAATAGTATCTGGTTGTAGCAATAAAATTTTAAAATCCCCAGTTTCGTTCTCTAAAGAAAATGCATTAGAAAGAAAAGTGGACTCTGTTCTTAAACTGATGACATTAGCCGAAAAAGTGGGGCAACTGAACCAATATAATGGGTTTTGGGAGATAACTGGGCCAACTCCAAAAGATGGTCAAGCAGCCAAAAAATACGATGATCTTAAAAAAGGATTGGTGGGTTCTATGCTCAACGTAAAAGGCGTTAAAGATGTGAAAGCATTGCAAAAAATTGCTGTTGAAGAAACACGATTAGGCATTCCTCTAATTTTTGGATTTGATGTTATTCATGGGTATAAAACGATTAGCCCAATTCCTTTGGCTGAATCTGCCAGTTGGGATATGGAAGCCATAAAAAAATCGGCTGCAATTGCTGCTGAAGAGGCTTCTGCAGTAGGACTAAATTGGACTTTCGCACCAATGGTTGACATTGCGCGAGATGCCCGGTGGGGGAGAGTTATGGAAGGGGCTGGTGAAGATCCGTATTTAGGAAGTAAAATTGCCGTAGCCCGTGTAAAAGGTTTTCAAGGTGATGATTTAGCCGCCACCAATACCATTTTGGCTTGCGCCAAACATTTCGCAGGTTATGCTTTTGCAGAATCAGGAAGAGATTACAATACGGTTGATGTAAGTGAAACTACGTTGCAGAATACTATTTTTCCTCCTTTTAAGGCAGCTGTTGATGCCGGCGTGAGAACTTTTATGAATTCTTTTAATGAATTGAACGGAATTCCTGCAACAGGGAATCCTTATTTGCAAAGGCAAATATTGAAAGGAGATTGGAAGTTTGATGGTTTTGTAGTCTCGGATTGGGGTTCTATCAACGAAATGATTGCGCATGGGTACGCTAAAGACAGTAAACAAGCAGCAGAAATAGCCATCAATGCGGGTTCTGATATGGATATGGAATCCAGTGCTTATGTGGAACATTTAGTTGCATTGGTAAATGAAGGCAAAGTGAAAGAAAGTCTGATTGATGATGCGGCAAAAAGAATTTTAAAGGTAAAATTTGAGCTCGGGTTATTTGATAATCCTTATAAATATTGTGACGAAAAGCGTGAAAAAGAAACTGTTGGAAAAGCTGAATTTCAACAAGGTGTTTTGGATATGGCTAAAAAATCAATTGTTCTGCTAAAAAATGAAAGGGAGTTGCTTCCTCTCAAAAAATCAGGACAAAAAATTGCCTTGATTGGTGCTTTGGCTAACGATAAAACGAGTCCGTTAGGGAGTTGGCGAATTGCGGCCGATGATAATTCGGCAGTTTCAGTTCTTGAAGGATTGCAAAATTATAAAGGGAACCAACTTACTTTCGCAAAAGGAGCCGATGTGGCAGCAGGAAGAACACAATTTATTTGGGAAACTAAAATCAATATGACTGACAAAAGTGGATTTGCAGAAGCAATTGCCGTTGCAAAACAATCAGACGTAGTTGTTATGGTTCTTGGAGAACATGGATTACAATCCGGAGAAGGAAGAAGTAGAACTGATTTAGGGTTGCCTGGAGTGCAACAGGAATTATTGGAAGAAATTTTCAAAGTGAATCCCAATATTGTTTTGGTTTTAAATAACGGACGTCCCTTGGCTATTCCATGGGCAGATGAACATATTCCAGCAATACTGGAAGCTTGGCAATTAGGGACCCAAAGTGGTAATGCCATTGCACAAGTTTTATATGGAGATTACAACCCAAGTGGAAAACTACCAATGACTTTTCCAAGAAATGTGGGACAGGTTCCTATTTATTATAATTATAAAAATACGGGAAGACCAATTATGAATGAACCGGAAAGTGTTTTTTGGTCTCATTATATTGACGAAAAAAATACCCCTTTGTATCCATTTGGATACGGATTAAGTTATTCTAAATTTGAATATTCTGATTTACAATTAAGTAACAGCACTTTTTCAAAAAACGGAGAAATTAAAGTTTCTATAAAAGTAAAAAATTCAGGAAAAGTTACAGGAAAAGAGGTAGTTCAATTGTATATTCGAGATTTGATAGGAAGTATAACCAGACCAGTTCAAGAACTTAAAGGTTTTGAAATGATCGAATTGCAACCTAATGAAACGAAAAAGATTACTTTTACTATCGATGAAAAAACAATTGAATACTTTACAGCTAAATTAAAATGGGAAGCAGAACCGGGAGATTTTAAAGTTTTTATTGGCGGAAGCTCCGCAAAGACTATTCAGGGGAATTTTCAATATTCTAACTAAATCAAAATGAAGAAAATATTTATACTGTTACTTATTGGACACTTTTGCTTGGCACAACAAACAAAAAGAAAACTAGTTTGGGAGGAGAATTTCAACGGAAAGACTTTAAATAAAGAAAACTGGAATATTGAATTGGGTGATGGTTGCCCTAATTGTGGTTGGGGAAATAATGAAAGACAGCTTTACACGGATGAAAATCATAAATTGGTAAACGGAAAGCTTATCATCACAGCCAAGAAAGAAGGGGAGAAATATACTTCGACACGTATTAATACAAAAAGTAAAAAAGAGTTTCAATACGGCCGTTTTGAAGCAAGAGCTAAATTACCCGTAGGTTATGGTATTTGGCCAGCTTTTTGGATGCTAGGTTCTAATATTAGTGAAGTTGGTTGGCCCAAAAGCGGTGAAATTGATATATTGGAATATATCGGCAGGGAACCTCATATGGTATTTACTACTTTGCATACGCAAGACAGCCATGGAAATACCATTAATACTAAGAAAACAAAATTTCCAAATATTGAAAAAGGTTTTCATATTTACACCGTGGATTGGTCAAAAGACAAAATGGAATTTTTTGTAGATGATATATTAGTATATACCTTTCAGCCAGAAATTAAAAACGAGAATACCTGGCCTTTTAATCAACCATTTTATTTTATTATTAATATGGCTATTGGAGGAAACTTTGGAGGGCCTAAAGTCGATGATACTATTTTTCCACAAGATTTTACTGTTGATTATATTAGAGTATATCAATAAATTATTGAAAGGTTAAAAAAAAAATACGTCTAGAAAAGTAATTCAAGTTATTTTTATATAATTAAATTTCTTGTTAAATAGTTTTATAGATGTATTTTTTAATTTTTTAAACATAATAGTTTTAAAAAAATATTTTTTCATCTTGTTATTGCGTATATTTATACCACCCGAACGTAAAATCTTAGCCTGAATTTTAACATTCTTTATTGTTTAGATGTTAATTTTTCTTAATTTTATTTGCTTGTTAAAATAAATATTTGCTAAATTTGAAAATTAAATAACTCCTAATTAATCATTAGCCTATATCATAAAACTACTTTTTAGAGAAAATCTCCAATTTAATTAAAAACTAAAAGGTATAACTATGGCTAATACACAACTTCCAGACGCATTATTGGTTCAGGATTATGTTGCAGGTAATGAAGATGCCTTAGCTTCATTAATCAAAAGACACGAATCAAAAATTTATGGTTTTATATATTCTAAAATCTCTGATAGAGATACATCGAATGATATTTTTCAAGATACCTTTATTAAGGTAATAAGAACCTTAAAATCAAATTCCTATAATGAAGAAGGAAAGTTCTTACCATGGGTAATGAGAATTTCTCATAATCTTATTGTTGATCATTATCGGAAAAATAAAAAAATGCCGATGTTTAGAGAAACGGAGGAATTTTCTATTTTTTCAATAATGTCTGATGATTCTCTTACAATTGAAAACAAAATAATATCGGAACAGGTCGAAATGGATTTGAAAAAACTTATCGAAGAACTTCCTATAGATCAAAAAGAAGTTTTGGTCATGAGAATGTATCAAGATATGAGTTTTAAAGAAATTTCTGAAACAACTGGAGTCAGTATCAATACTGCTTTAGGAAGAATGCGTTATGCATTAATGAATTTAAGAAAAGTTATAGATAAACATCAAATTGTTTTGACTAATTAATAATAAATCGAAACTTGCTGCGTTGTAATATAAAAACAAATTTATTACAATATGGCAAAAATTTACTCCAAAAAATCATTAGTCACTAAGAAGATGAAGCCCGAGAAAGAAATCGTTTCTTTTTTATTGAATTATTCAAAAGCGTTGAGCATAATAAAAATAGAAGATAAAAGTTTCGAAATTATAGCTAATTAAAAACAGTCAATTTAAGTATTGGATGGTATTGTATTGAAAAAAATCAAGGTTCTGTTTTTTAGGACTTGAATAACCAGATTCCACTAATTTTATTTTAAAATTAGTGGAATCTCCTATTTAGAGGAAGAGTTCTGTTTTTTGGAGTAGTCATCTAAAACTGTCTTCCTTCCAATTGTTTTGGTGATAATGTCTTTTTCTAAATCCCAACCTCGAGCTGGTGAATATTCCCGTCCATACCAAATGATTTGTAAATGCAGATCATTCCATAATTCCTCTGGGAAAATGCGTTTTGCATCCTTCTCCGTTTGAACCACATTTTTCCCATTAGTCAAATTCCACCGATACATTAATCGATGAATATGCGTATCAACGGGAAATGCAGGAACTCCAAAAGCCTGAGACATCACCACGCTTGCAGTTTTATGTCCCACAGCCGGTAATTCTTCTAAAAATTCAAAACTCTGCGGGACTTTTCCGCCGTGTTTATCAATTAAAATATGGGATAAACCATGAATACCTTTCGATTTCATTGGCGACAAGCCACAAGGTCGTATGATTTCCTTAATCTCTTCCACTGACATTTTAATCATATCATACGGATTATCCGCTTTGGCAAAAAGTAAAGGTGTAATTTGATTCACGCGAACATCCGTGCATTGTGCCGAAAGTAAAACCGCAATCAGTAAAGTATAAGGATCTTTATGGTCTAGCGGAATAGGAATCGTTGGGTACAATTCTTTTAACGTATTTATAACAAATGTTACACGTTCCTGTTTATTCATTTTTGTATTTTTATAAAGAGTAAAAATAGTATAATTTCTATTAGGTGCCTAATCCAGTTTTGCGTTGCAATCCCGAAACTTCGGGACTCATTTTTATAGCTTTTTTTCTAAGCAATTGCTTCAGCTTCCTCCGGTCGCTGAGTAATCACAAGAAAAAAATAGTTATAAAAATTCCGGGGTTTTCACTTCACCCTGGGGCATTTAGAATAGAAACAAGAAGTAAATTGCTAGAATTACACAAAAATAAAAAATTAAGAATTTAACAAACAAAAAATCTAAATAATGACAACATTAAAAAAAGGAGATAAAGCACCCAATTTTTCTGGTCTGGATCAAGACGGAAAAGCACATCAATTAGCCGATTATAAAGGGAAAAAATTGGTCGTTTTCTTTTATCCAAAAGCCGATACACCGGGATGCACCGCCGAAGCCTGTGATCTAAGAGACAATTTTGAACGTTTCAAAGCCAATAATTATGAGCTTCTGGGTGTAAGTGCCGATGCGCAAAAAGCCCAAGCTAAATTCAAAGAAAAATATGATTTCCCTTTTCCATTATTGGCAGATGAAGATAAATCTGTAATTCAAGCTTTTGGAGTTTGGGGTCCAAAGAAATTTATGGGAAAAGAATATGATGGGATTCACAGAACCACATTTGTAATCGATGAAAACGGAATTATTGATGAGGTAATTTCTGATGTAAAAACCAAAGCGCATGCTGCACAGATATTGAAGTAAGTGTTCAGTCTCAGATAACAGATTTTAGACACAATTATCAGAATTTGAAGATAAAGTAAAAGCCAAAAAAGGATAAATCATCTCTTTCTTGGCTTTTTTGTTTGATTAAAATATCGAATTCAATATTTCTGATAACTGCTATCTGAAATCTGAATACTATTCACTAATTACTTTCTTTCAACACTTTACTTGGGTCATACCCAAAAAGGTGATGTTCCTTGATTATTTCAGCAATACCGGAAGGAAGCATAGTTTCCCATCCTGGTTTTCCTTGGCTTATCATGTTAAGTACTTCACGAGAGAATACCTCCAGAATATTAGGGTCATAATCTACAATATCGACAACTTTACCATTGAATTTGAAGAATTTGTACAATTCTTTCATTCTAGGATGCACTTTCAAATTATCTGAAGTAATAATTTCACCGTTTTCGCCAATCATTGGATATAAAAAGACTTTCATATCACGGTAAAATAATTTTCCGAAAGCTTCCAGAATTCCACCACTTAAATGACGATAGTATTTTTCATCAAAAATATCAACCAAATTATTTACACCCATTGCTAATCCCATTCGGGCTTTGGTGTAATTGGCAAAATACTCGACCACTTTATAATATTCTTGGAAATTAGAGATCATCACCGTTTGTCCCAACGAACAAAGTAATTCGGCGCGATCCATAAAATCTCTTTCGTCTATTTCACCATCAGATCGTAAATTCGAAAGTGTAATTTCAAAAACAACAAGTGTATTATCAACTTCCACTTTATTCTCATTCAGAAACATTTTCAATGATTTCTCATACATGTCCATGTTTACTTTAGTAACCGGACGGAAACTACCTCTAAAAGCAAGAATGTTTTTTTTGTATAATATGGCTGCAGGAAGTATGTTTTTTCCATCTGGATTAAACATAACCGCATCGGTCATTCCATTTTTAACCAGCTGTAAACTCATCAAACGATTATCTACATCTGCAAAACGTGGTCCTGAGAAATTAATAGTGTCTATTTCTAGCTGATCTTTATCTAAATGGTCGTATAAATAACGCAACAAACGTTTAGGGTCATTGTATTTGTAGTATGCACCATAAATTAAATTTACGCCAAGAATACCAAGTGTTTCTTGTTGTAAGCGGACATCAGTTTCTTTAAAACGAATGTGAATAATAATTTCATTATAATCCTCATCCGGTTCAATTTGATAGCGAATACCAACCCAACCATGTCCTTTAAACTGTTTGGCAAAGTCTATTGTAGCAACTGTATTGGCATAGCTGAAAAACATTTTATTGGGATGTTTTTCTCGACTTAAACGTTCTTCGATTAATTGTCCTTCAAAGGTGAGCATTTTTTTAAGTCGGCTTTCCGTTACATAACGGCCGTCTTTTTCTATACCATATACGGCATCACTAAAATCTTTGTCATAGGCCGACATTGCTTTTGCAATAGTACCTGAAGAACCACCCGATCTAAAAAAATGTCTTACGGTTTCTTGTCCAGCACCAATTTCTGCGAAAGTTCCGTAAATATTTTCATTCAAATTGATACGAAGTGCCTTGTCTTTTATGGAAGGAATTTGCTCGATGACTTTGTCACCTTTTAATTTTATTTCAGTACCCATTTTGTTTTAAATATGGCTAATATGTTACAAAGTTAATTAAATAGGTTTCTAATGAAAGATAATTAACCCTATTTTTGTAAAAAAATCTAATTGAATTGAAGGTATATTTTTTAGGCACCGGTACATCACAAGGAATTCCCGTTATAGGGAGTAATCATCCAGTATGTAAAAGTACTGATTTTAAGGATAAAAGGCTACGGGTTTCAGTTTGGGTTTCTTGGGAAAATCATTCTTTCGTAATCGATTGCGGACCTGATTTTAGACAACAAATGCTTTTTTCAAATTGCCAAAAAGTAGACGGAATCTTATTTACCCATGAACATTCCGATCATACCGCTGGTTTGGATGATATTCGTCCGTTTAATTTTAAACAAGGTGAGATTCCAATTTATGCGCATCAAAGGGTAATTGATAATCTAAAAAAACGTTTCGATTATGTTTTTGAAACCATAAACAGATACCCAGGAGCACCTTGTGTAAAAACGATTGAAGTAATCAATAATCAGCCATTTTCTATTGGTGATAAAACTGCCATTCCTATAGATGTGATGCATGCGGGTCTCCAGGTTTTTGGTTATAGAATAGATGATTTTGCCTATTTGACGGATGTGAAAACAATTGAAGATGCTGAAATAGAAAAATTAAAAAATCTAAAGGTATTGGTGATAAATGCTTTGCGTGAAGAATCTCATTTTGCGCATTTCAATTTGCAGGAAGCATTAGATTTTATAACTTTGGTTCAGCCTAAAAAAGCCTATATTACTCACATCAGTCATATTCTTGGTTTTCATGAGGAAGTACAAAAAAGACTTCCGGAAAACGTTTTCCTTGCATATGATAATCTGGAAATTACAATTTAATCAGTCTTAAAATGAAAAAATCATTATTGCTTTACGCTTTTATTCTAGCTTTACTATTTAATGTTTACACTTATATGTTTTTGAGTAAGGAAGTAACTTTTGAACAGGATAGATATAAAAAGGTAACTACAAAGTTGAAAGACAGTTTGAATTCGGTTAAAAATAAATTAGTGGACGCCAACTATTTTTCTTTGGAAAAAAATGAAAATGCCCAAAATTATTTTGAATCTTCAAACTCAGGAAAGATCATTCAATATGAAAAATTAATTCCTTTTGTAACCGAGAAATTATTGGATTATAATTCAAATCCTAATGGAAATCCTTATGTAGGTCAGGATAAAATTGGGGCTAATAAATTCATCATTAATAAAGTTAAAATTCTAAACCATCGATGGATTATTGCTGATTTTAGTGATGGCGAAATTTGGGGAGAAGTATTATTGAAATACTTTGTCAACAATGATGATAGCATTACGTTTGAAGTAAATCAATCATTATTGTATCAAAAATAAAGTATATTTCAGTCGCAGTGAACTAAGCACTGCGACTGAAAACTGAATATTAATTTTCAAGAAGCCAATTCTTGAAATCATGAAAATTTTGTGGTGCTACGCCATGACCTACAGGATATTCTTTATAGGTGGATTTTATACCTAATTTATCCAAAAACGGTTTTGTTTTTCGAGCCCACTCTACAGGAATTACCTGATCTGCAGTTCCATGTGAATGGAATATTTTAAGTTTTGTAAAATCATTTCTCAGATAATTTTCTTCTAAAATTGGTTCGCTGACATAACCACTCAACGCAACTACTCTTTGAATTTTATCAGGATGCAATAATGCTATTGCATAGCTTAGTATAGAACCTTGACTGAAGCCAACCAAAGTAATGTTTTTAGAATCAATAGGATAAGTTTGAATTAATTCATCAATAAATTGAGCTATTAAATCCCTTGATACTTTGGCTTGCCCGTGATCTGAAAATTTGTTCTCATCTGCATCAAAGTTTATCGCATACCAAGCATAACTGCCGTATTGCATGTTATAAGGTGCCCGTGCTGAAATAATGTAATATTCTTCCGGAAGTTCGGTTGCAAAAGAAAATAAGTCTTCCTCATTGCTGCCATACCCGTGCAGTAAAAGTAAAAGGGGGTTTTTGTCTAATTTTATTTTGGGTTCTCGTATTTTATATTCTAAAGATAAATTCATTTTCTAGTATTCAGTTTTTAGTTTTAAGTCTCAAGATTTGGAATTTATTTATAAGTTCTGCTGCTTTTCTATAATCAAAATAAAATAAAAAAACAGGTTAGTTTTGTTAACCATATAAGTGATATAAGTTCATAGAAGCTAAACTTTAATGGACTTATATCTCTTATATGGTTTAAATTATATTTTATTTTTTCACAATTTTTAGTGAACTTTTTATGATATGTTTTTAAGCCATTTTTGGAAATAAGTTCCTAATAAAGGAACCGGTTTTGTTTCGCCTTTTATAGCACTGGTAATACCATAGGACCATAAAACAAATACAAAAATCCACATAGGGGCAGAAATCATTAAGCTGTCAAAATTGCTGATAATTAGTCCCAAGGATATAAAAGTTAAAGTGAGTCCCAATCCTTGGCGAATGTGAAAGGAAGCAAACGCATTTTTATTTTCGGCATTCATGGACATCGCTATAAATACGCCAATTCCTAAAATATAGCTTGTTATTGCGGCTGTCTTTCCTTCTTCAATATTATTATTCATATTATTATACTAGAATTAATTTTCCTTGATTCAAAATCCCGTGAACTTTACCCTTAATTTCTGTTCCCAGAAAAGCAGAGTTTTTTGATTTCGATAGAATTGATGATTTTGTAAAAATGCTTTTTGGTTCCGGGTTGAATAGGGTAATATTAGCTTTTGAACCTTCATTAATGGTTTGTACATCAATACCAAATGTCGATTTTCCCGCTGTCAATTTCTCTATCACTGTTTCTAATGGTAATACCGTCATTAAAGCACCAAAAGCACTTTCTAAACCGATTGTTCCATTTTTTGCAGTATCAAACTCCATTTTTTTATGCTCAATGTCAATTGGGTTATGGTCGGATGTGATCATATCAATCGTTCCGTCTTTTATTCCTTTCAACAACGCTTTTCTATCCGTTTCTGTTCTGAGCGGTGGTGAAACTTTATATCTGGTATCGAATCCTTCCAGTTTCTCATCGGTTAAAACCAAATGATGAACGGCAACACTACAAGTAACATTTAATCCATTGGCTTTCGCTTCTTTGATTAATTGAACTGATTTTTTTGTCGAAAGAGTTGGAATGTGTAATTTTCCTCCGGTGTATTCTAAGAGAAATAAATTTCGTGCGATTTGTAATTCTTCGGCAAGATTTGGAATTCCTTTTAAGCCTAATCGCGTAGAAATAACACCTTCATTAGCTGCTCCGTTTCCTTTTATATTTTCGTCTTGGGCAAATGCAATGACCAATCCATCAAAATCCTGAACGTATTGTAAGGCGATTTTTAGCAAATTGGCATTGTCCAGACTTTTATTGTAATCTCCAAAAGCAATTGCACCCGCTTTTTTCATATCATACAATTCGGCCATGTCTTTTCCTTCGCTTTGTTTTGTCAGCGCCCCTATAGGAAAAAGTTGTGTGGCGAATCCATGCGCTTTGTTTACCACAAAATTCACTTGGGATTGATTGTCAATAATAGGGAAGGAGTTAGGTTGTAATGCTATTGCGGTAAAACCGCTTTTGGCAGCTACAGCAAGTCCGTTTGATATCGTTTCTCTATCTTCAAAACCAGGTTCACCAAGCGAAACGCTGCTGTCAAACCAGCCTTGCGATACGTGCAAATTACCGAGTTTAACTTCGTCTGCCTTTTCTAAATTAGGAAGAGATCTTCCTATTTTTTTTATAAAACCATCAACAATTAAAATATCTACTGTCTTGTTATGAAAAGGACTTTTCGAATCGATAATTTTTGCTTCTCTGATGATTATATTCATATGTAGCTTTTTTATTGTTTTCTAAATGGACATATGTAATTTGCATAAACCGTCATCGTTGTTGTATCGAATTTTCGTTTTGCTCATTTCATAATGATTGTTTAATTATTTGAACATCGTCTTTATTTTACGAATCTTCTTATAATTGCTATTTCTGATATTAGAAATAACAGTGCAAAGATAACAAACCATTTCCAAATTTGATTATCGGTCCTGTCAGTTTGTAAAGTGTCAAAAAATGATGTTATGGATTCCGTTGTTTTATAGTCAGAGAGAATGTTTTCATTGGCTGTAGCCAAATTACTTTCGGTTCTATTGTAATTGAAACTGATGTTTTCTAACCACTCTTTTTTATTGTAAATGCTGTAATTTCCAGCTTGTTCCGGATAATCATTGAAAATTATTTTCACTTTATTATTCAGAATTTGTTGGATAGGAATAAATTGTTCCTCTGAACCTTTAACAGTTAAAATGTCGTCTTTGTTTAAAGAAGCGTCTGTTAAATGCGGATTATTATTTCCTATTATCAAAGCATTGATGCCATTGTTTTGATTGTTCATCGCCATTTTATAAAAAGTAGGCACAATCAATGGAGATTGTTGGAAATTTGAATTTATCGTGTTAATTGGTGCCGAGAAAACATAAACAGCAGCAACCGAATTTGCTAATGAAGTCAAGAAAATACTTTGGTCTTCATAGGATAGAGCGGCTGGACTTGAGCTGGATAAACCAAACGAATTTTTTGTTTTTGGATATTGAAAATTGGTAACTTTATTTTCGAAAACAGTTTTGAATATAGGATGATTAAAATTGATTTTAATAATCAGTTTTTCTTTATTATCTAAAGCGTTGAATTTTAGGTTTCCAAAATTCATCAAAAATGAATTCATGTTTGGAACCGAAGCCACTGCCGAAGGAATCACAATTAAATTCCCTCCTTTTTCCACAAAAGATTTTAAAGTGGTTTGGAGCGCTTGTGGAATTTCATCCAATTCATTTAAAATAATCGCATTTTGCTCTT
Organism: Flavobacterium sp. ZB4R12; assembly: GCF_048276375.1. Lineage (NCBI taxonomy): Bacteria > Pseudomonadati > Bacteroidota > Flavobacteriia > Flavobacteriales > Flavobacteriaceae > Flavobacterium > Flavobacterium sp. ZB4R12. The sequence goes on from NZ_JBLNKS010000002.1 coordinate 120,680, forward strand.
CCAATTTATTGTAATCCAGTGAACCTAAAGTGTAATTATTGAAATTGAATTCTTCATTCGTATAAATTCGGGAAAGAAAGTTGCTTTTTTCTGGTTCACCAATGCTGATAACATTCGTTTTCTTCGTTTTTGAAATGCTAAAATATAAAGTGTTGTCATAACTTAAGCCATTGTCAACAATGGATACGTAACCATGAAAGACTTGTTTTGGAATCGTAAAATTGAGGCTTTTTTTCTTTGGTTCTAAAGCTACTATCGTCTTCGCAATAAGCTTATTGTTATTATATAAAGAAATAGGAATTGGATTAAAATCTTCGCCATAACCGGATAATTGGACACTTATTTCATAAAAATTATCGAGTGTTTTATTGATGAAAACGCTGTCGATGGAAACGTTGTTTTTTTGTTCTGCTTTCGGAATTATGAATTGGGGAGAGTCAGTTGCGTCACTGTTTTTTAATTGTTTTTCATCAAGTCCTACGGCATCCGTAATGATAACAATATCTTTTTTAAAAGCCGATTTATGCGCTTTTATTTTTGCCATTGTATTATCCAACTGAAAAGGCTTAGCACTATATTTAAGGTTTTGTAACGAACTTCGAACCGACTTTATATCTGTATTCCAATAATTTTCGGAATTGCTGAGCAAAGAAAAATTTACATTTTCAGGTGTTTCTTCCAGTAATTCCTGAATAGCTCGTTTTAACAATTCCCCTTTTTTGCCTTTGGCTTGCATACTAAAGGAATTATCCAAGATTATATACAATTCATTAGTGGCATTTTTACTGTCTTTTGAATCGAAAAAAGGCTGCGCAAATGCTAGAATAATACAAGTGAGTAATAATAAACGACAGGTGAGAAGCAGCCATTTCTTAATTTTGGAGCTTTTTCTGGTTTGTATCGAAAGTGCTTTTAAGAAACGAACGTTAGTGAAATGTTCTTTTTTGAAACGACGTAATTGAAATAAATGAACCAAAATAGGTACAATCAATACGAATAGAAAGTATAAAATTTCGGGATGTTTAAAATGCATTTTGATTTCAAGTTTACTTCACTGGATTTATTTTCAATGGAGTTCATTGAATTTAGTAGTCAAAAATACAAATTAGTTGACAGTTTTGTTTGAAGTTGCTATAATTTTTCAAAGGAACAAACAATTGGCATTGATTATAAAATATTTATGTATTTTAGCTTTTCAATAAAATTTAAAAACATGAAAAATTCATATGTTGTTCTTCTTTTAATTTTCATTTTTACAAGCGTGCAAGCACAAAAAAATAAATTTAATTTGCTAATTGGAACCTACACCAACAGCTGTGAGAGTAAAGGAATTTACACTTATGATTTTGATTCCAATACGGGTGGTTTCACTCTTAAAAATGCTACTGAAAATGTTGTAAATCCAAGTTATTTGACAGTTTCAAAGAATAATAATTATGTGTATTCTGTAAATGAGAACGGTGCCGAAAGTACGGTAAGTTCTTTTGACTATAATCCTTCAAGTGGAAAATTAAATTTAATCAACAAACAGAGTTCCAAAGGAGCTGATCCTTGTTACATTATCAATGATGATAAAAATGTAATTGTAGCCAATTATTCTGGCGGGAATATTTCAGTTTTTGGTAAAAATAGCGATGGAAGTATTGCTGAAGCTAAGCAAGTAGTACAGCACTACGGAAAAGGAATTAATGCACAAAGACAGGAAAGTCCTCACGTACACATGGTTTATTTTTCTCCTGATAAAAAGTTTATTTTGTCTAATGATTTAGGGAATGATAAAGTGTATTCGTATCAATACAATCCGAATGCCGCGACTGAAATTTTGAAAATTAAAGATAGCGTTTCAGTAAAATCAGGAAGTGGGCCAAGACATTTAACGTTTAGTAATGACGGAAAATTTGTTTATTTATTGCAAGAATTAGATGGAGCATTAACGGTTTTTAGTTATTCAAACGGAATATTAAAAAAAATAGACGAAACCACCATTTTAGCAAAAGATTTCAAAGGAACTTTCAGTTCTGCAGATATTCACATTTCGCCTGACGGAAAATTTTTATATGCTACAAATAGGGGTGAAGCGAATACTATTTCGATCTTTAAAATTCTAAAAAACGGAAAATTACTATCAAAAGGACAAATGAGTACTTTGGGAAAAGGGCCTAGAAATTTTGCGATAGATCCCACTGGGAAATTTCTTTTGGTAGCGCATCAATATACGAATGATGTGGTCATTTTTAAAAGAAATGTAACCACGGGAGCGCTAACGGATACAGGAAAAAGAATCGCTTTATGTTCTCCGGTTTGTTTAGTTTTTACAAAGAATTAAATTAAAATTCATAGCATTGAAAAATAAAAAAGGCTAAAAACGATTGTCATTTTAGCCTTTTTTTACTATTATTTATTCTTGTCTTTTCTCTTTTTGTCTCTGGTTTTTAGCATATTTCTATTCACCGAGCCATGTGTTTTTTTCTTGGTTACACCAGGCCCCCCCAAATTGACTTTTTTATTCTTTTTACTTTTTTCCTGAAAAGCGCCATCACCTTCAAGTTTTTGTTTTTTCATCATAAACTTGATCGGTTGTCTCTCTTTTTCAGGTTCGATTAATTTCGATGAAACTTCAACTGTTTCTGGGAAAGGCTCAATTTCTAATTCCATATTCATCAACACTTCCACTTCCACTTTAGATTCTTCTTCACGAGGCGCAATAAGACTTATTGCGGTTCCTGTTGCATCGGCACGACCGGTTCTACCAATTCTATGCATATACAATTCGGGCATTTCAGGCATTTCAAAGTTGACAACGTGGGTGATATTTGAAATATCCAAACCTCTTGCCATAATATCTGTGGTGATCAAACCACGTAAATTTCCTTCTTGGAATGAAGCCATCGTACTTAAACGATAATTTTGTGATTTATTAGAGTGAATCACTCCAAACTGACCTTCAAAATCTTCTTCTATACGTTCGTGAACCATATCTGAAATCTTCTTGTTATTGACAAAAACCAGAACACGGCTCATGTCTTCGTTGTTGTGCAATAAGTGTTTTAGAAGGTTTATTTTGGTGTTAAAATTGGGAACTTTATAGGTAATTTGTTTGATGTTTTCCAATGGTGTTCCTGATGCTGAAAGTGTAACTTCTTCTGGGTAATCAAAATAGTCATTCAAAATAGCATCTACGTCATCGGTCATAGTTGCCGAAAAAAGTATGTTCTGACGTTTTTTAGGCATCATTGCTAAAAGTGCTGTCAATTGCGTTCTGAAACCTAAATTAAGCATTTCATCAAACTCATCGATAACAAGTTTTTGCATTTCTTCGAAACGAATTACATTGTCCAAAGTCAAATCCATTGTTCGTCCTGGTGTACCCACGAGGATATCACAGCCTTGATAAACCGCTGTCTTTTGGGTATTGATATTTACGCCGCCAAAAATTCCAATAGTTCTGACTGACATGTATTTTGTCAATTTTTCCACTTCTTCCACTACTTGCACCACAAGCTCACGCGTAGGAACCAGAATCACTATTTTAGGGGTGTGTCCCGGGGTAAATTTATATAATTTTAATAAAGGCAATAGGTATGCAAATGTTTTACCAGTACCGGTTTGTGCAATTCCCATCATATCTCTTCCTGACATTATTACAGAAAAAGTTTTTTCCTGAATAGGAGTAGGCGTGGTAAATCCTAAATCGTCTATTGCTTTTTGTACAGATTTAGGGAGATTGAATTGTTCGAAAGTACTCATTTGCTTAAATTTTGTGCAAAGATAGTCTTTTTGAAAGTAATGTTAAGATTTGATCTAAACTTCAATACTCTACCTTTTTATTTGAATCTTAATTCCCAAGATAAATTAAGTGAATAGATCCAAAAGTATTTACCCGGGTCAAATATTATTTCTTGATGAGTAACTGCAAATTGAGTTCCCCAAGCATTTTGTTTATTTGACGAAGAAAAATAATATCCTAAATTAATTTTTTGTGATTTTAAATTTATGATTGAGGCTTCATTTCCATTAAAATTAAACTGATTTGTTTCTGGTGAAAACCCAATTCCTAAAGAGAGACCTAAATAATTGTCTGCGTCACTGCGGTATTTACGGTATGCAATGGTTCCAGAGCTACTGGTTCCAGCACCACCAGGTGTTATATAAGGACGAAATGACCAATAGCTATTTCCATAATACCAACCTACAGATCCAGTATATATAGTAGTGGTGGTGGTACTATATTTTAAAGTTCGGAATCCTAAGGAAACTTCTAAACTTTTCGGTAAAGATTTGTACAGTTCTGTGCCAAATCTAACATCTGGAAATAGAAAAGAATTTGACAAACCTATATTAACATAGGCGTAGAGCCCTTTTGAAATTTTTGGGTATAAATCGACTTCATATTGTGTCCCATTTTCCTTGAATCTTCTATTGAAATTTACTTTTCCTATTATGCTTCCATATTTTGTTTGTCGGCCATATTTAAAAGTATGATATTGCATTGGATCAAATACGTCCGAATACAAATCAACAGTTGAATTAATTCCAATAGAATTTTGGTTAAGTATTTTATTTAAACTTACTTTATAATCTTTGGCTTTTTGGTCTTCTGGATTTTTATCCAATATAAATTGAACTGTATTTAATGCTTCTATTGGATTGTTTGTGCTTTCTTGCGCACTTGCTTTTAAATACAATATTTCAGCATCATCAGGAAAATTTTTCAAAGCTTCATTTGTTATTTTTAAAGCTGCAAATGGCATATTTGCCCACGACTCATTTTTAATTGCTGCTATCCAAGTGCTCTTGTTTTTAGTGTCTCTTTCTAAAACATGAGTAAACTCTTTTCGTGCTTTTTTATATTCTCCATCCCAAGAATAGGTTGTTGCCAAAAAAGAACGGATTTCATGGTAATCAGGATATTTAGTTAGGATAGAAAGCAAAGTGTCCTGCGCTTGTTTACGTTGTTTATTAAAAGCTAAATTACGAGCGATCTCAAAGGAAGCATCTGGATCTCCATTGTATTTCTTCTCTTGACCTGACATTTGTAAGGCACCTAAAAATGTCCCAATATAAATAAGTTTTATGACTATTTTTGAAATCATTTTTTTAAGGATTTTTTAAAAGTTAAGTAATTGTTATTCTCAGGATGTATTTTTAAAAGGCTGTCAATAGTTTTATTTGCCTGATTTTTATTTTTCATCCTTTCGTAGGCTTGTGCCAATTTGTAGCCCAATTTAGCATCATTTATTTGATTTCCTAGTCCTTTTTTGCCAATCGAAACTGCTTTTTTATTCTGGCCTGACCACCAATAGACATCTATTATTGCTAGATATGCATCACTATAGAATGGTGTTCTATTTATGACTTCCAGTAATTCTACTTCAGCATTTTTATAATCGCCATCCCAGGCTAATATTCTGCCTTTTAAAGTTCTTACGTCTCCATCATTAGGTACTTCGTTCAATATATAATTGCATAATAACCTTGATTTTTCGCGTTCTTTTTTGAACGCTAAATCTCTGGCTAGAAAGAAAAGCTGATCAAGACTCAACCCTTTTGTTATTTTTTTGATTAATGAAAGTTGCTTAGGGGTAAATTCATAAGTAGGTTTTTTATGGCTATGGGCAACATTGGTAATCTTATTCTTTGTGGTTAAATAAGCATTTAATTTTTTGAAATCATTAAAAGAACCGCTTATGGCTTCCTCCATATCGTTGTTTGTCTCACTAATATTGAAATTTTCATCAATTTTAAATAGGCTTCCATCTGAATAAAAATAGTCTTTATAAATATAATCATTAATGCTGCCTTTATTTCTCATTAATGGGATGCTGTGAATATTTCTAAATTGTCTAACAGTATCCAAACCTTGTCCTAGCCAGGTAGTTTTTTCTAATTTGTTAAATTTGTAATTATTCATTAAAAAAGAAACTAAACTTGGTGTTACATCAGTATGTGAAGAAATAGATTTGAATTTTGCCGTTTTCTTCAACATAGGACTATAAATGTAAAGAGGAACATGAAAACGGGATAAATTGTCTTTTTGAGGGATCGGAATTAATCTGTGATCTCCGGTAATTATAAAAATGGTATTTGCATAATCAGGTCTTTTAGAATAGGCTTCCATGAAATTTTGGATAGAATTATCAGTATAAAGGAGACAGGCAAATATGCCTTTGTATTCACTTGTCTTATTTTTTTCAAAATGCGATTTGGTTTTTAAAATACGGTCTACTTTTTCTAAGTACACTTTTTTAGAAGGGAAATCAAATGGTTCATGATTGGTAAGTGTCATTATGATATCCAATCGAGGTTCTTTTTTATTTTTCAACTCAGATAATGTTTTTCGATATATTTCAGCATCAGGATAACCCCAGGTAAAACCACCAGAATTCTCCTTTGTTTTAACATAACCAGGACCAAATTTATCGATGTCAATGATTTTATTGATACCATTGTATTCTAAGAAATTACTTTTTTTGTCAAAAGTAGATTTATCGCCACAATAATAACTGGTCGAATAACCGTTTGATTTTAGAATGCTGATTAGTGAATTGTGTTTAGGAAGTGGATTCAATTCCATAAATCCATTTTCTCCAAACGGCAACGAACCCATTAAAGAAGGTAGTGCACCAAATGTTCGTCCGGCATTACTCACGAAATTTTCCCAATAAAGCGATTTTGTAGCCAATGAGTCCAGGTAAGGAGTAAACCCTTTGTATTCACCGACATCGGTAAAATCGCTTCCAAGTCCTTCCATAATAATAAAAACGACATTTGGTTTTTCTTTTTGAATATTGAAAAATGGAGCCAATACATCTTTCGTGTTTTCAGATGTTTTTTCCAGAGGAAATTCTTTCTTAAAAGTGAGGTTACCTTCAGAAGCCATGGCTTTATCATTTTCAGCTCTTATAATGTCACTCAACAAGAAATTTAATTTGTTTTGAGAAGCAGTTTTGTTTGTATTGGCAATTAAAAAAGTTAAACTCCCAAAAAGGAATACGATTAAAAGTAAAATTTTGGTATTGATTTTATGTCCAAATGAATTGAATAGCCAAATCAATCCCAGATAAACAATTGGTAGTACTATAAACGGTAAAAACATCAAAAACGATATCGATAAAGATGCAGTTACAGTCGTGTACATGTCACTCAAAGAATAACCTAAAAGATCTGCTCCAAGATTGATATGAGTGGTAAGGCTGTATCCTATCAATGCAAGTTGGATGATTGCGATAATTGAGAATAGTACTTTAATAACAATTATTCCTAAAGGATTTTTAATGTATTTTAATAATAAATACAGCGGAAAAAACAATAATCCGATTAGTAATCCCGTAAAAAAATCATTTAATAATTTATAGGTAAATAACTGTATATCAAAATTTTTGAATAATTCGATTAAGCTTAATAGACAAAAAATAATTATCAATGAAATGGTAGCATAAATATATTCTAAACTGTTATAGTAAGAGAATTTTTCTTTCATTTGGATGTTTTATAGTATTAGGCTTTGGTCATTCCTTTTCGTGTCATATCTCCCCATTCTATTTTTTTGTAAAAATAGTAGTCTATATTTCCTTTAATGGCTGAATATAGGATATATGGATGATTAACAAAAGGTTCTAGGAAAGCTATCATTATTAATTTAAAGCCTATAGACTTCTTTTTATATTGATGATAAGTAAGTTCCTCTGAAACAATTGCAACTATAGAAAATAGAACCGAAAATAAATAGGCTAAAATAACAAATGCAAATGTATAATCCCATCTTACTTCATTAAGAACTGTAAGAATTCCAAAATAAATTATACCGGCAACTTCTATAACTGGAGCCATTCTTTCGAAAAAGAACCAATACGGATAGCTGAGAAGTCCCAAGGATTTATATTTTGGATTAAACCCTATTTTGCGGTGTTTTTTAAGTGTTTCGATAGTTCCACGAGTCCATCTGTTTCTTTGGGAAATAAATGTTTTATAATTGTCTGGAGCTTCTGTCCAGCATAGTGGGTCAGGAATATAAGCTACTTTATATTTTTGTTTCTCATCTTCCATATATCTTCTCATCCGCACAATAATTTCCATATCTTCCCCTACGGTATTTGTATCGTAACCGCCCACTTTAATGGCTATTTTTTTATCAAATAAACCAAACGCACCTGAAATCACTAACAAACCGTTTAGTCTGCTCCATGCCATTCTTCCTAATAAAAAGGCTCTCAAATATTCTAAAATTTGACCTTGTTCCAGCCATGTTTTAGGAAAGTTTATATCGAGTAATTTACCGTCCTTAACAATGCATGAATTGGCGATTCTTATTACTCCACCAGCTGCAATTACTTTGGCATCGGTTGTTTCCAGAAATGGTTTAATCATTTTTTGAAGTGCATCTTCCAATAACAAACAATCCACATCTATACAAGCAACATATTTGTTTTTACTTATATTCAATCCCATATTTAAAGCATCAGCTTTTCCTCCGTTTTCTTTGTCAATTACAGTTAATTTATCAAATGCAGGATTTGTAGATTTATAAATGCCTTTTCTTAGTGGTTTTGTTTTAATCTGTTCATTGATATGATGGCTTATTTGAATTAGGTCGTAGGCTTCAATAAGTTTGTCTAAACTATCATCTTTACTTCCATCATTTACAATGATAACATCATAATTTACATAATGACTCGATAATAAGGAACGTACGTTTTCGACAATGTTTAAACTTTCATTGTAGGCAGGCGCTATAATTGAAATTGAAGGGGAGAAAGTCGAAGATAATATTTCCTTGTAATTAATAAAGCTATTTTTCTTTACGTATTCAATTGTTTCGATAGCTGAAATTACTGCTAATATGATATAAGATGCAATTGCAGCTGCAGAAAAAATAAAAAAGAAATAATGAACGATTGACATTATAATTTGTAAAGTACTTGTATTCATAGTCAATTGGTTTTAGGCTGTTAACATTTTTTTTAATTCGTCCTCGTATAAAGCATATTCTTCAAAATTAATATTCTTCAAGATCCCCATTACTAATAACTTAATTTCAAAATTTTTGTGATGTATATGTTCCAGTAAAAAAGGTTTATCACTATTCTCATACACATTTTCCATCATTTTTAGAAAAGCGATTTGTTCTTCATGACTACGTTCATTAAAATTATTTTTCAAAATGTTTTTGGCTTCAACGATATTCAAATGGCTTAATGCAGAAATTACATTAACCCTTACGTCTTCACTCTTATGATTTAACAGTTCAATAAGCTCTTCTTTTGCTTCAAATTGATTGTAAACTTTAGCAAGTTTTAAAGTAAAAATGACTACAGAATCATTTGAAGATTTCAACCATGGTCTGATGTCTGCAATTTCTGTGTCATTGTTAAGCTGAAGGACTTCCAACAATTGAATCTGATCCCACTCAGATAAGGAGGTTTCTAAAACATTCAAAAAATCAAGTCCCTTGAAAGCATATAAATGGACCAGGTATAATTGCATTTCTTTACGAACTTCTCTCTTCGGATGGTTGATGTTATTCATTATTATTTTATGAACTCCCTTTATTTTAAATTGTGTAAGTTCTCTAATTCCGATAGCGATAATATCCCATTTTTCATTTCTCAGTTTGGCTAAGGAGTAACGTAAAAGCCCCAATTTAATAAAGAGTTTGTCTATAGATTCAGCTATTTCACCAGATATCTCATTTCTTAATTTTAATAATGTTGAAATAATAATTTTTCTTTTAAAAGGATCAGCTACGCATTTTTTTAATTCATTGATAATTAATTGTTGTTCTGAACTAAAGGTATCATCTTCATTTCCGGAATACAAATAGGTTACAAGATAAGATTCATAATCCTCTTGATATTTAGCCTTAATCTTTTCATTCTCCCTTAAATGATTTCTTAAATATTTCAGATACATTATCAGCATTAGAATAATTATGAAAAAAATACTGCTTAAGCCCCATGCCAATTGGATTATTGGTGAAGAGTGTTTTAAAGATTCTAAAAGGTAAAGGTTCCCGTTCATAACTAATATACTTTAAGTTATTCGTTCGAAATATTAAATCAGCAATCGTTTTACCCTGATTACTAATTCATGTGGACTAAAAGGCTTACTCATAAAATCAGTAGCTCCCAAGTCAAATGCTTTAAGTACGATTTCTTCCTGTCCTGCTGACGAAAAAACGACAATTGGAGTTTGTGTATTCAATTTGTTTCTTACATGACTGATTACTTCTAATCCGCTGACAAAAGGCATCATGATATCGGTTAAAATTAATTCCGGATTGTGCTCTTCTATTAATTCGATTGCTTGCTTTCCGTCTACAGCTATAAGAAGTTTATATCCTTCTTTTTCTAATCTAAATTTCAGTAGCAATGAGAGGACTGAATTATCTTCGGCCAGAACAATTTTTTTAGTGTTATTCATTTGTTTATTGGTTTGAATTAGGTTAATAATTCAGATTTAAAATAGCATAAAATCATTTGTTAATAGCTTCAATGATTTCCATTTTTTACTTTCTTCTAAATTAGATTCGACTTATTTAAAATTTGAATTTTTTATCTGGTTGTTACCCTTTTTAATTCTAAATTTTGTGTTTTTTTAACTCTAATTTATTAGTAATTTTATTAACCAAATGTAATGCAATTTTTTTTTAAAATACTCGACAAAGTGCAAAAAAAACAGATAAAATACATAAAAACAATTAAAAGTAAGATAAGTATTATTATAATATGTTAAAAAAAATTGCTCTATATACCTTAATTATATAAAATGGATTTATTATAAAAATTAAAATATTGTTTCAATCAATTTCTTTATTGTTTCTAAAAAAAGGGGATAATCGATTTTTGATTAGGTAAACTTTGGAGTAAAAATTAAAATCCTTCGAAAACGCCCAATCCAAATAATGCGAAGTCATATTTTACTGGATCATTTGCATCAAATTCACGAAGTTTTATATCTAATTCAGCTAATGCTTTTCCATCGTTTTGTTTTCTTGTAAGTAATCCTAATTTCCGTGCTACATTACCGGAATGCACATCCAAAGGACAGGATAAAGAAGCAGGGGAAATACTTTTCCAGATTCCTAAATCGACACCTTTATTGTCTTGGCGCACCATCCATCGTAAAAACATGTTGATTCGTTTCGCTGCCGAATTATTCAAAGGATCCGAAATGTGTTTTTGGGTTCTATACTGATGTGGAATTTCGAAGAATGTCTTTTTGAATTCGTGGATGCTTTTTTGCATCGATTCCAATTCTTGATGTTTGCTGAAAACATTTTCTAAACCGCTATGGTTTTGATAGATGTTTTTTAAGCTTCTTATAAAACTCGCAAAATCCTGTCCATTAAAAGTTCGATGAACAAATGATTCTAATCGTTCCAAATCATTTTCGGAATGCGACATAACAAAATCATAAGGAGCATTTCCCATCAAACCCATCACTTTATGAGAGTTTTTGATAATCATTTTGCGATTTCCCCAAGCAATTGTAGCACTTAGGAAACCGGCAATTTCAATATCCTCCTTTTGTGAAAACAAATGTGGAATTTGGACAGGATCACTTTCTATGAAGTCAAGTGTGTTATATTGTATAACTTTTTCATCGAGGAAGGATTTGAGTTCGGAGAAATTCATAATTGGGACACGGATGACGCGGATTGAGCAGATTTGTGCGGATTTTGTTTTTATCTTAATACTGAGCAACAAACTCTCACAGCTGTTTAATCAGCCTATTTATATTATTTTTGATAGTAAAATAGTAATTATTGAACTTATAGGACTACATAAAACGAATAAAAAATAATCAATTTTTTTGAAATTTTTAAAGTTGGTTAAATAAGCAATTATTATCATTGTAATTATTGATAAAGCAAAATAACAAAGGATGTAAATACCTCCTCCAAGAGCACTTGAAGTATTTTTTGTTTGATTATTTATATCCCAGACAAGATAATTAATTAACAAAAAAATAGTATCATAAGGGGTCTAAGAAATATTATCGTTCTACTTTTTTGACCACTAAATTACTGCAAACTGAACACTGATTACTGACCACTAATTTGTCCATCAATCATCACTAATTTTCTATCGGCCATATTTGCTAGTTCTTCATTGTGGGTTACAATCACGAAAGTTTGTCCCAATTCATCACGCAATTTAAAAAATAATTGGTGCAGGTTTTCAGCAGATGCAGTATCAAGATTTCCCGAAGGCTCATCGGCAAAAATGATTGCGGGTTTGTTGATTAAAGCTCTTGCCACAGCCACACGTTGCTGTTCCCCGCCGGAAAGTTCATTGGGTTTGTGGTTCAAACGATGGGAAAGACCAAGATAGGTCAAGAGTTTTTCGGCTTCTATTTCTGTTTTCACTTTAGATTTATTGGCAATGAAAGCGGGAATGCAAACATTTTCCAACGCCGTGAATTCAGGTAATAATTGATGAAATTGAAATATAAAACCTAAATTCAAGTTTCTGAATTTAGACAAGGTTTTATCATTCATGGTCAGAATATCTTCATTATTGATACGCAATTCAATTTCGTTTTCGACTGTAGGTTTGTCTAAAGTTCCAAGGATTTGCAAAAGCGTTGTTTTTCCGGCTCCCGAAGCTCCAACGATAGAGACAATTTCCCCTTTTTGAATATGTAAATCAACTCCTTTTAGTACATGTAGTTGGTCGTAATATTTATGTAGATTTTTGGCGTGTATCATTTTGAAACTATTTTCACAAAGAAACAAAGATTTTAATGATTATTAATTGGTTCACAATATATTTTACCTTCACAAATTATAAACTTTAGTTAATATGGAATAATCGCTTCCATTTAATAGATTAAATTTGATTTTAGTTTTTTATTCATGAGAATAGTATCTTTTCATGTTATTCAAGAGTAGAAAGAGTTGTTTTGTCACAAATTAAAGAACTATAAATATGGAAATACAAGAAGGAATGGAAGTTGCCACGTTCGCCGGAGGTTGTTTTTGGTGTACCGAAGCAGTTTTTTTAGAATTAAAAGGAGTGCAACGCGTGGTTTCGGGATATATAGGTGGAGAGACAATTAATCCAACATATAAGGACATTTGTAATGGAGATACGGGTCATGCAGAAGCCATACAAATTACTTTTGATCCCAGTGAAATAAGTTATGGAGAACTGCTGGAAATATTTTTTGCAACGCATGATCCTACTACTTTAAACCGTCAAGGGAATGATATTGGGACACAATACCGAAGCGAAATATTTTACAATAATGAAAATCAGAAAGATTTAGCCGAAGCGTATATTGATTTGATGACGAGAGAAAATACGTTTGGTAAACCAATCGTTACCAAAATTTCACCCGCTTCTATATTTTATGAAGCCGAAGATTACCACCAAAATTATTACAATCAAAACAAATTACAGGGATATTGCAGTTATGTAATTACGCCAAAAGTCGAAAAATTGAGAAAAGTTTATAAAGACAAGCTTAAAAATTAATTGGCATTAGATTTGTATGTTTTTGTAAAAAACAATTCTAAAAATAATGATAGAAAAAGTGCAAGTTGGCAAAACAGATACTAAAAACAGAAATCTTTTTCGGGGTATATTGTTTGATGCGATAGGAATGTTATCGTTTACGGTCCCATTCGTCGGAGAATTTTCGGATGTTGTCTGGGCGCCAATTGCAGGTTATTTAATGACAACAATGTATAAAGGAACTGTAGGGAGGGTAGGAGGAGTATTTACTTTTCTGGAAGAAATCTTACCATTTTCAGATGTTATTCCCACATTTACATTGACATGGATTTATAATTATTGGATAAAAAACAAAAACGACTCATAATTGCTACCGTCTGGACACAAGTTTAAAATAGGACACAGATTAAAAATATTTACAGAGATTTTATGATATTATAAAAAAGATAGCCACTAATTTCACTAATTTTTACGAATTAATTAGAGTAAATTAGTGAAATTCGTGGCTAAAATTTCATCTGAATATTTGTGTCCAGACGGAAGCTTATAATTGAGGCGTTTTTTTATTCTTTAAAAAGAAATCCTAATCCCATTCGTTTTAGCATCTTCTTTTCGAATGCCCAAAAGAATTTAAATTGTCCGAAAATAAATCCTATTAAGACTAAAAGTACTTGGTATAATGGGAAAATCAATAATAATCGGACAGGAGTGAACCAATAGCCTAAATCTGATTTTGTAATTCCCAACCAAAAACAAAAAGGTTTTGATAACCAAGCCGAAGCCGAACCTGTAATTGCAAAAACAATAAATATAATTGTGAGTTGTAAATTGGTTTCAATTACCCAACGTTGTTTTAAATTTTTCATTTTTATTTATAATGATTACAAATATAGTAACATTATCTTATGGGAACATGGCCAAATAGTTTTTGTTTGTAGGTGTTTTGAAAATAAATCATGTAATTGTAAATTAAATAATTTACTTCATAGCCATAGTCAATGTTAGGATCATAATTAATGGTCATTTCATAAAGATTGGGATTATACCTTTGAGGCTGTAAAACACGACTGTTCCATTCACTAACGTAAAATTGATTTTTGTTTTCCAAATAGGACTGAGAATGGTATCCCCTAGGAAAAGCTCTTGAATGAAGCCAAGTACTAAAGCCTGGGTCGATTATTATGACTTCATATTTAAGCTCATCATTGGCAATTCTGACAGTGTCGTTTTGAGTAATAGTTGATTCGTCTTTACCTGAGATTATAGGTTTAGAAGTAGTACAACCAATAATAAAACAAATAATTAAGAGTAATATGTAAAAACTATTTTTCATGATTAAAAAATGAATTATAAAGTTACAAAAAATAAAAATTTATTTATGATATTTGTTCTAAAAAATTAATTTTCAATGAGTTCTAATAAGGAATAGGCTGTTTGTAAATGGAATATGATTTAGATTAAAAACGAAACGGAATAAAAAAAGGGATTCATTAAACAATGTTAATAAATCCCTTTTCACTATTTAATGCAAAAATACTAGCCTAATAAACCAATAATTTGTTGTGCTAATTCAGTACCAATTCTATCTTGCGCCTCAGCTGTAGCGGCTCCAATATGAGGAGTCATTGATATTTTATGGTTCATCAAAATAGTCATTTCAGGAGTTGGTTCGTTTTCAAAAACATCCAATCCGGCGAACAATACTTTTCCGCTGTCCAATGCTTTTACTAATGCAACTTCATCAATAACACCACCACGAGCACAGTTTACAATACCTACGCCATCTTTCATAATAGCCAATTCTTTCTCTCCAATGATGTAACCATCTTGAGCAGGAACGTGTAATGTAATGAAATCAGCTTCTTTGAATAAAGATTCAAGTGATTGAGAAACGATAGTTGTTGTGATCGATTGACCGTCAAAAAACTCCACTTTAACGTCAACTTGTGGGATAAACATATCTGCAGCAATTACTTTCATGCCTAAACCTAATGCCATTTTAGCAGTAGCTTGACCAATACGTCCAATTCCTACTACTCCAAGCGTTTTTCCTCTTAATTCGATTCCATTTGCATATGCTTTTTTCAAACCTTCAAAGTTTGTATCTCCTTCAAGAGGCATATTTCTATTAGAATCATGTAAAAAACGAACACCGGAAAATAAATGAGCGAAAACCAATTCTGCCACTGATTCTGATGAAGAAGCAGGAGTGTTTATTACGTGAATCCCTTTGCTTTTGGCATAATCTACATCAATATTATCCATTCCTACACCGCCACGACCAATAATTTTTAATCCTGGGCAAGCGTCAATAATATCCTTACGTACTTTAGTCGCACTACGCACTAATACTACGCTTACATTGTTTTCATTCACAAAATTGGCTACTTGTTCTTGCGCTACTTTTGTAGTTATAACTTCAAATCCACCTTTTTCTAAAGCTAGAATTCCACTTTTAGAAATTCCATCATTGGCTAATACTTTCATTTTTTATGTCATTGCGAGGAACGAAGCAATCTCATCCTCATATTATTTATTATTTTATTTTTCTGGAGCTATTTCCCGCTATCCGTTACAATCTTTCTAGTCCTGAATTTGTTTCAGGATCCTGAAACAAATTCAGGACTAGAAAGGATTTTCACTGCTATCGGGGCTAGGATTCCCAGTAAATCTAATTTATATGTTTTTAAACTGAAAACTGCGACTGATTACTGTGTGCTTTTTTCTAATTCTTTCATTACATCAACCAATACTTGAACACTTTCTAATGGAAGCGCATTGTACATAGAAGCTCTGTAACCACCTACAGAACGATGTCCGGGTAATCCAGATATTCCAGCTGCTTTCCACATAGCGTCAAAAGTTTCAGCATGAGCAGGATCATTTAATAAGAAAGTAGCATTCATATTTGAACGATCTTCAACAGTTGCAGCTCCTTTGAACAATGGGTTTCTGTCAATTTCTCCATAAAGCAATGCTGCTTTAGCATTATTTAATTTTTCAATTGCTGGAACACCGCCAAGGTTTTTCAACCATTGTAAAGTTAATAAAGACGCATAAACTGGAAAAACAGGAGGAGTATTATACATACTTTCTGCTTTGATATGTTTAGTATAATCCAACATGCTTGGGATTATTCTGCCATTTTTACCTAAAATTTCTTCTTTCACAACAACCAAAGTAGTTCCTGCTGGACCCATATTTTTTTGTGCTCCGGCATAAATCAAATCAAATTTAGAAAAATCCAATTCTCTTGAAAATATATCAGAACTCATATCACATACAATTGGCATATCAAGTGATGGAAATTCCTTCATTTGTGTACCAAAAATAGTGTTGTTACTGGTGCAGTGGAAATAATCAGCATCTGAAGGTACAGTGTATCCTTTTGGAATATGATTGTAATTTTGTTCTTTCGAAGAAGCTACAACAACAGTTTCTCCAAAAAGTTTTGCTTCTTTTATTGCAGCAGTTGCCCAAGTTCCTGAATCAAGATAAGCAGATTTTCCACCTTCTTTCATTAAGTTGTAAGGAGCCATAATAAATTCTAAACTAGCTCCGCCAGCAAGAAATAATGCTTGATACCCTTTTCCTTCAAGGCCTAAAAGTTCAATAACAAGAGCTCTTGCTTCATCCATAACGGCAACGAAGTCTTTGCTTCTGTGCGAAATTTCTAAAATGGATAACCCAGAATTGTTAAAATTTAAAATAGCTTGTGCTGATTTTTCAAAAACTTCTTGTGGTAAAATACAAGGTCCTGCGCTGTAGTTGTGTTTTTTCATGGTGTAGTTTAAGTCCAAAAAATTAAAGTGCAAATTTCGGTAATAGGAGTTTAAAAAGCGTTAAATAATTCGAAAAAATTAAACAATTTTTGACTATGTTGTTAACAAAAACGAAATAGTATCGGTATTATCTGCATAATTCCATAATTTAGGTTTTTGCGTTTGTCCAAAATCAATACTGTTTTCTATGAGATTATTACTTACAATACACTGAATTTGCTCGTTTTCAGATTGTAATCGTATTTGTAAATCATTGATGTCATCGTAAAATTCATAAAAGACACTAGAAATAGGTGAGGCATGACTTTTATCTTCTTTTAATGTCAAAAATCCATTGTCCAATAATTTAAAATTACTCATCAGGAAAACGGCTTTGTTGTAATCATAATTGTTTGCATATTTTTCGTAATGAATAACATCCTGGTACTCAAATATGGCTTCAAAAAAAGCGTCGAAAGTATACCCTTTTGGGACAAAAAGTTTAGAAACATTGCGACATCCTAAACCAAAATATCGGAATATATCTTCACCCAAAGCGGTTAGTTGTTCTTTAGTTTCTTTTCCGTTCAAAACTGCAACCGAATTCCTGCTTTTTCTGATTATGGAAGGTTTGTCTTTGAAATAATATTCAAAATAACGGGCTGTATTGTTACTTCCTGTTGCTATAACTGCATTGAAATTTTCTAGTTTCCCCTCAACGAAAGTTATTTTATTGGCTAATTCCGGTTCAATTGCTATAATGTATTTAGCCAAAAAAGGCAATAAATGTTGGTCATTTGAGGATGTTTTTACTACTACATTATGTCCTGTGATTAAAACCGACAAGAAATCATGAAAACCCACCAGTGGAATATTTCCGGCAAGAATTAAGGCTATGTTTTTAGGTTCGTTTATTTGAAAATCGTAAGCAGAAAGCCATTGATTTAAATTTTCTTCGGTTAGTGCTTCTGCCCAAGATTGAATAGAAAAATAAACTTGTTCAGGCGTATACCATCCATTATGGGATTGAGATAATTTTATTAATTCGATAAAATCATCAAAAAATAGATCGTTATGCAAAACAGTTGATTTCTTAGACGAATTATCTTCGGAAAATTGACTTAAAAACTTTCCTAATTCGATAAAACTTCGTTTTTTTTCGTTTTGTAACATAAGTAACTTGTATATGAATAGTTTTGATTGTAATTTTGCACAAAAATAAGCTATAATAAGTTATAAGTCAAAAGAGAAAAATTGTTAAATGGTTTTATCTCATAACTCATAACTTTTAACTCATAAAAAGATAAAGATGGCAATTATAATAACAGATGAATGTATCAATTGTGGCGCTTGTGAACCAGAGTGCCCAAATACTGCAATATACGAAGGAGCCGATGATTGGAGATATAAAGATGGAACAAAACTTAAAGGGAAAGTGATTTTACCTGATGGTACCGAAGTAGATTCAGATGAAGCTCAAACTCCAATTTCTGACGAAATTTACTATATTGTTCCAGGAAAATGTACAGAATGTAAAGGTTTTCATGATGAGCCACAATGTGCGGCAGTATGTCCTGTTGACTGTTGTATTCCGGATGAGAATCATGTAGAAAGCGAAGAAACTTTGTTAAACAGACAAGCATTTCTGCATAATGAATAGATTCTTATAAAAACTGACGAAAAAAAATCCTGAGCATTACTCAGGATTTTTTTTTTTTTCGATCTAGACAATTACTTCTTATTCTTTAACAATAATGTAAGTTGTAACAGTTACTTTATCTGTTTTGTAGTCATAAGATTCTAAAATTAGATTTCCATTTGCATCAAAATAACCGTATGAAGTTTTATTTTTTGCATTATAAATATAATTATTATTTGATGTTTTTCTTAAAATGGCTGCTTTTTTACCGTCAGGAAAATACATGGTATAACCACTATTGTCAGTTGAAACCTGATATTTTTTGCCGTTTAAATTGTAATAGGCAGATCTGTCGATATCAATTACTTTAGTAATTCCGTTTGTGGTAACTTGAGTAGTTGCAGTAACTTGAATAGGAGTTTGTTTCATTTCTTTATTCAGGACATTAGAATCAGCATCTTTTAATTCAATAGTTTGAACTTCCTTAACTTCCTGAGTTTTGATTGATTTTTTTTCTCCTTCTGAATCTTTAACCGTTGTAACGGTAGTTTTGACTTCTGATTTTACGTTTTCATTTTGCGCTTGAATAGTTAATGATAATAAAAAAACAGACATTCCTAAAATTATAGTTTTCATGATATTTAATTTAATAATTTGTATATAACAAAGTTACAGTTGTCTGATTGTAAATTTGTTGCATAATTATTGTAAAAAATTACATTATTTACATAAAAAACTATGTGTGATTTATTTCGAAATGGCTTTGTTTTTTTTCGCGACTATAACATACGTATCGTAAGCATACGTTTTTCTATCAATTGTTTTAATGATTTCAAAACCATTTAAATATAAAAACAATTGGATTTCATTTAAGGTAAATACGCGAACTGTTGAAAAATCGTCTGCAATTATTTCTTTTTCACCGTCTTTCAAGGTATAATATTGCGCTGTCCATTCCAGCATAAAATTATCTGATAAAGTTGTCTTCCAGTTGCTGTTTCTATAATATTTTATTCCTTCATATTCGGCTTCGTGTATTATTACTTCGTTTTCTTTGATAAAGGGAATAAAACGATTGGCATCTATAAAATCAAAAATGAGCATTCCATCCTTATTAAGATTTTTATAAATAGAATCAAAAGTGCTGTTTACATCATCATTTGATATTAAATAACTGGTGGAACGTCCCGTGATGATGATCGAATCTACCGGTTTTTCCAGTTCAAATTCCCTCATATCGCCATGAATGAAAGTGCAGTTTTTATTCCTTTCCTTGGCAATAGTAATCATGCTCTGACTGTAATCCAGACCGATATATTCTTGATGATTTTCCTGAAATCGTTTGGCAAGATTGCCTGTGCCACTCCCAATTTCCAGAATAGTTTTACAATGGTATTCTTGTATTAGACTATTATAAAACTGATATTCCTCATCATAATCAATGAAGGTTTGGTACATAGCATCAAAAATTGCTGCCATTTTTCCGTCATAAAGATTTGTCATGATATTTGTTTATATAAGTACTAAATTTAAGGAAAATAAACGAAATAAAAAAAGGACTATCTTTCGACAGCCCTTTTAAAATTATTCGAAAACCGAATTAGAATTTATAGTTTAAAGATAAATTAAACATAGTTCCTAATTGGCTAAAGTGATATCCATCATACGTCATTTGAGAATAACGTTGGTTGAAAGTAATCAAGTTAGATTGATTTTTTACTTGAGCAGGATCTGCTAATATTGCAGTTCCAGCTGCATTTTCTGCTTTGAATTTCCATTCAGGAAGTACATTTAACAAGTTATTTACATTCAATGCCAAAGTTAATTTGTCAGTAGCAGAGAAAGTAATTCCTAAATCTGTAACAATTTTAGGAGTGAATTCAGTTCTTAAATTAGAATCTAAACCAGCTTGTTTAAATGTAGATTTTCCAAAATAAGTGTTGTTAAGAGAAAAGCCAAATTTTCCAACTTCGTAGTTTGCTCCTAAAATCCATTTTGTTTCTGGTCTGGAAGTAAACATTAATGCATCTAGTGTTGCACTAAAATTGTTGCTTTTTACTGGAGAGATTCTTTCATTTTGAAAAGTTACGTTTCCAGATAAATTGAATCCAAGTTTTCCAGTTCCTAATTGAATGTTGTTGTAATTAGCAACTACATCTAAACCTGAAGTTCTAGAGTCAAATGAGTTTTCAAACCAAGCAACATCTCCAAAAGTAGTAGGTGCAATGTCTCCTAAAACGATTCTGTCTTCCACTTTAATGTTGTAGTAATCTACTGTGAAATTAAAGTTTTTAGAAGGTTTTGCTCCAATTCCTACAGTTATATTTGTTGATTTCTCAGCGTCTAAACGATCAATTCCTAATTGACGTGCTTGTGGAGAAACGTTATTTATAATTCCACTAACTTGAATTCCTTCTCCAGGAACGAATGAGTATTGTGATTTTTGAGTATAAATTTGGTGTAATGTAGGAGCTCTAAATCCAGTAGAAATAGATCCTCTTAATGTGATTTTGTCATCTAAAAATTTATATCTAGAACTTAATTTCCATACTGTAGCATCACCAAAATCGCTATAATCTTCATAACGAACAGTACCATTTATCAAGAAATCTTCCGTTACATCATAAGCAAGGTCAAAATACGCACCTAAATTATAACGGTTCCATTTTCCTGAATTTTCAGGTCTGTTACCGGCGAATGAATCTGCTCCTATACCGTCCCAAGAACCTTTGTCTCCTTCTGTTACTTCAAAAGTTTCTGTTCTGATTTCAGATCCAAAACCAATGCTGATTTTATCTGATAATACTTTAGAGATATCTAAATTCCCTACAACGTGATTGAAAGAAGTTCCTCCTGGTTTAAAAGAGATTTGACTATTCTCTAGGTAAACATTATTTCCATCAGCATCTTGAATGTCAGATCTGTTAAAAGAGTTGTCAACTGAATAGGTTTGTGTATTTCCACCAACAGTAATACTGGCATCGGTATTCCATTCGTTTTTTGTTGATTTATAACCTAAAGTAGCATTGTAATCATTTAAATCTCCTGTAAATGTTGGTACATAACCTTGATAAGATGCTGGTGTTCCGTCTCCAAAAAAGTCTTTTAGGAATGGGTAATCAGCTAAAGTTCTCCAATATGGAGTTCTGTAATTAGCAAATGAGTTTACTTTTTTATAAACATAAGCAGCATTGTAATATAATAATGTTTCATCAGATAAACTAAATCCACCGTTTACCAAGAATTTTGCAGCAGCAGTTTCTGGAGATCCATTGATATTTCCAGCATCTGGTTTTTTAGCGAGAAAGGCTTGAACATCTGAAAGAGAAGCTCCAAAATCTCCTGCTTCACCAGCGGCATCTACTGTTCCAGGTCTGTTAGATAAGTTGACTTTAGAAAAATCGACCGTATAATTTACAAATCCTTTTTCTCCTACAGTAGAACCGTTGTTCATGCTTACTCCTAACATTTCACCATCACCTTCAGAAGTCATTCCGCTTCTTACAGTTACAGATCCACCGTTTGTATTCTTTTTTAAAATAATGTTCATAACTCCTGCAATAGCGTCAGAACCGTATTGGGCCGAAGCACCATCACGAAGTATTTCTACTCTTTCGATAGCGTCAGTAGGAATTGCAGAAATATCAGCACCTGTTTCTCCACGTCCTGGAGACGTTTGCACATATAGTAAAGAACTTAAGTTTTTACGTTTCCCGTTGATAAGGATTAAAGTTCTACTAGGTCCCATATTTCTAATTTCATAAGGATCAAGTAAAGAAGTTGCATCATTTACCGGCGTTTGAACCGTATTAAACGATGGAATTTTGTACTGTAATGCTTTGTCAAAAGAAGCTTGTCCAGTTGAAGTCAAGTCTTTTGAAGACAATACATCAATTGGGAGTGCAGTTGTAGTATTACTTCTTGGCGCTGTTCTGGTTCCTGTAACTACAATCTCATCCAAGGCTTGACCGCCTTCTTCCGCTAATACTACATCTATTGTAGAACTAGTAGCTGCTTTTTCTACTTTATTGAATCCTACATAGCTAAAAACTAAAGTGGCTCCGTCTTTAACTTTTATTTTGTAAGCTCCATCGATATCAGTTGAGACACCGTTGTTTGTTCCTTTTTCGATAATGTTAACTCCTGGTAACCCAGCGCCAGCGTTATCTTTTACAACACCAGAGATTTCTTTTTGCGCAAAAAGAAACGTGACGTTTAGCAAAAAAAATAATAATGTAAACTTTTTCATAAATAGTTGATTTTGGTTTTTGTTTGGTTTGAAATCGGATGCAATATAATATTTTTTTAATATAACATTAGTATATCATTAAAAAATAACAAAATAATTATCATATCATTAAAAAAACATGTGAAAATTATTGCATCAATAAATTGTTATAAAAAAAAATATTACATCGATAAATTGTTACAAAAAATAGGGTTAGAGTATTAATGTAATGATTATGCTGTCTAACATTTATTAAATCTTATATTTGCAAACTTTTAAAGTAAATACTAAACTTTTAACGGGAGGCCGTTATCTGTAAACAAAAATATCATGAGATCGTCATGATTCCGTAATAAAAAAATATGAAGAATGGCGATGCCATATTCCATTAAAAAAACAAATATTATCTACATATGAAAGCAGGAATTGTAGGATTACCAAATGTTGGAAAATCAACATTATTCAATTGTTTATCAAATGCAAAAGCGCAAAGTGCTAACTTTCCTTTTTGTACCATCGAACCAAATATCGGTGTTGTAAATGTTCCGGATTCCAGAATGGAAAAACTGGAAGAATTAGTAAAACCAGAGCGCATGCAAATGGCGACTGTTGATATCGTTGATATTGCAGGATTGGTAAAAGGAGCCAGTAAAGGAGAAGGTTTAGGAAATCAATTTCTTGGAAATATTAGAGAGTGTAATGCGATAATTCACGTTTTGCGTTGTTTTGATAACGATAACATTGTTCACGTTGACGGAAATGTAAATCCAATTCGTGACAAAGAAACTATTGATATTGAGTTGCAGTTGAAAGATCTTGAAAATGTTGAAAAACGTTTAGAAAAAGTGAAACGTGCCGCAAAAACCGGAAATAAAGAAGCAATTGTTGAAGAAGGGTTGTTAAACAGAATTAGAGAGACTTTACTTCAAGCCAAATCGGCCAGAACTATAACTCCACAAAACAATGATGAGGAAGTTTTGATGGAAGGTTTCCAATTGATTACGGCAAAACCAGTATTGTATGTTTGTAATGTAGATGAAAATTCAGCAGTTAGCGGAAATAAATATGTAGACCAAGTTCGCGAATTGGTTAAAGATGAGGATGCTGAAGTTATTGTGCTTTCTGTAGGTGCTGAAGCTGATATTACGGAATTGGAGAGCTATGAAGAACGTCAGGTTTTCTTAGAAGACATGGGTTTGCAAGAGCCAGGTGCATCTGTATTGATTCGCGCGGCTTACAAATTATTGAAACAACAAACCTATTTTACAGCAGGAGTTAAAGAAGTTCGTGCTTGGACTATAAATATTGGTACAACTGCGCCACAAGCTGCGGGAGTTATCCACACTGATTTCGAAAAAGGATTCATCCGTGCCGAAGTTATTGCTTATGAAGATTTCGTTCATTATGGGTCAGAAGCAAAATGTAAAGAAGCAGGAAAATTCAAAGTGGAAGGAAAAGAATACATCGTGAAAGATGGTGATGTAATGCATTTTCGTTTTAATGTATAGTTGTATTTAATTACCAAGTTTAAAAAAACTATAAAATTATAGGACTATTAAAAGAAATGTACATAACTAAATAAAAAAGGTCTAAAATAGGAATAATTTAAAATGTGCATTTTACTGCCATTATATACTATTTAAGTATCATTTAATAAAGGGTTAAATACCATTCTGAGGTGTTAACTACCAATCACAGTAACAAATTATAATTAAAACTTACTATTAACAGGCGCTAACGGGCTAATTTAATTAAAAAAGCGCTCTATTTTGAGGGCTTTTTTTACGCAAAAACTAAAATAGCTTTAAAGGGGTATTTGGGTAAAAATCAAATTAGATTGTAAGTTAGGTGGGTGGTCAGTTAGATGGTCAGTTAGATGGTCAAAAAGAATTAAAATTTTATATATGAAACTATATACTAATGCACGGTAAAATTATATTACGGCACAAACCAAGCATTATAAAAGGGGGTGTAACGACATTTAAAAACAATTAATAATTATGGTAATCGCTGATTATTAGCTGTTTAAATTATTTGTTTTTTAGTTTAGGTGCTGGTTCAGACACAGATTTATAAAGAATGGGTTCTTTTGAAGTATATCTTAATTCAGCTATTTCTCTTTTAAGTTCTTCAATTTTTTCTTTTTGCATTACTAAGAGTTCCATACTAATATCAAATCCCTGTATATTATTTTCTTTGATCTCCATATTACCCTCTTCTAAAACCAACCAATTCAAAGAAAGTCTAGGGTATGATTTTATCATGCTTCTAATGTTTTCAATTGAAACCTTCTTTTTTCCGTTTTTTAAATCATTTATACCCGCTTTATTGGTGCCAAGTACTTCAGCTAGCTGAGTATATGTCTTAATATAGCCGTTCTTTTTAAGGAAATCATAAGCTGTAAATAGGCGTTCATTATCGGTCATATAAAAAAGTATGAAAAAGTATTACTAATTATTTGTTTAGTGTGAAAAAATCATACTATATTTGCTCCACATATCAGAACAAACGAAGCAATGAGCAAAAGTATAAAAATAAGTAGCAAAAACTGGAATACAAGTGCATTAAAAGCACTGGCCACAAAATATAGCTTCTCAACCCGCTATATCAAGCAATGCATTACTGGAGACAGAACGCCAATTTTTGCCGACAGGATAAAAGCAGAATATATCGAACTAAAAAACAATCTGGACAACCTTTTAAATAATGATAAATTATGAAAACAGTATTAAACATAACAAATCTTGTCGGCACAATAATTGTATTGGCGATAACAATTACTTTTGTGGTTTTTTTGTTTATGGGAAAAATTTTCGTTAATTTATATGATATCAACAGTAAATTTTTAACCCTATGAAACTTGAACAAATTGTTATTACTGATAAAAAAGATGCAGAAGTCGTTTTTTCTACTACTGGTTTTAATTCAAAAGAAGCAAATCTTGTTCTGGCTTTTGGTGAAAGGGTTTTTTTAGAAAAGGTATTGCCATATAAAAAGATAAAAGATTTATACCCCAAAGCACATATTGTTATTTGTTCTACTTCCGGGCAAATTTCGAATACCAGTTTAGTTGAAAACAATATTGTAGCTACAGCAATAAATTTCGAAAAAACAGCTATAAAAGTTTCTGAAATTGATATTCTGAAAAATTCGGATATTCAGGAATTAGGGAATATAATTAAAAAAGACTTTTTTAATGAAGACCTAAAATCAATACTTATTCTTTCTGAAGGCAGTTTTGTTAATGGGACTGAACTTATAAATGAATTGATAAAACAAACAAAAGGGACAATCCCTATTTTTGGGGGACTGGCTGGAGATGAATATAAATTCGAAAAAACAATTGTAGGTTTAAACAGTGATGCCTCTCAAGGTAAAATTGTTGCTGTTGGTTTTTATGGAGACGCTATTCATTTTGGTTTTAGTTCTAAGGGAGGTTGGAGTGATTTTGGTCTGGAAAGAGAAGTTACGCTTTCAGAAAAGAATGTGTTGTACAAAATAGGCGATAGGTTTGCACTAGATTTATACAAAGAATATCTTGGGAAATATGCCGAAGAATTACCTGCTTCGTCATTATATTTCCCACTTTCTATGAAAGAAAATATAGATGCTAAGCCCATTGTAAGAACCATTTTGTCGATAGATGAGGAAAAAAAATCAATGACTTTTGCGGGTAATATTCCTCAAGGTTCTTTCGTCAGATTGATGAAAGGAAATTTGGATAAACTCATAGATGCTTCCTACAATGCCGCTTTACAAATATTTTCGGAACAATCCACTAAACCGGAATTAGCATTATTAGTAAGTTGTGTGGGACGAAAAATTGTTCTTGGCAATAGAATTGAAGAAGAACTTGAAGTTGTAAAAGAGGTTTTTGGCGAAGATACACTAGTTTGTGGTTTTTACTCTTATGGTGAAATTTCTCCAACACTTAAAAAAGGAGCCTGTGAGTTACATAACCAAACGATGACAATCGCAACCATTTATGAAGAATTATAATGGAAATAGAAAATCTACATAGACAACTGAACAGGCAAATAAAAAAGCATTTTTCAGAAGATTTCATTGCGGATAATGAGGTTATCCACAATTTTATTGAAGTTGTAAATCTATCGTATTTGAATTTTGAAAAAGATGCCGAATTATTTGAGCAATCTTCACGGTTAAACGATTTAGAATATTATGAAATAAATCAAAAACTAAAATCAGAACTAGATAAAAAAGAAAATATACAGAACAAGTTAATTCAAGCTATACAGCAATTAAACAACAATGAAATAAAACTTGGAAGCGAGGAGAACCCAACTGATTTACTGCAAATTTTGCGTGATGAAATAGATTCTAAGAAAGAGTTTCAAGATCAATTGTATTTAGCAAAATCTAATGCTGAAAAAGCCAATGAAGCAAAGTCAGATTTTCTCTCTATCATGAGCCATGAAATTCGAACCCCTTTAAGTGCGATTATTGGTTTGATTTACATCATGGAAAAAGAAAATACGTTAAATAGTTTCCAGGAAAACCTAGAAGTTTTAAAGTATTCTGCGCAAAATTTATTTTTGCTCATAAATGATATTTTAGATTTTAATAAAATAGAAGCAGGAAAAATTGATATTGAAAAAATCCCATTTGATTTTAAGGAATTAGTTTTACATATTGAAAAATCTTTAGTGACAAAAGCATCAGAAAACTTAAATAGGATTGAGGTAATTATTGATGATAAATTTACTCCGAACGTAATCAGCGATCCTTTAAGAATTGGTCAAATCATCACAAATTTAGTTTCAAATGCTGTAAAATTTACTAAAAATGGGTTGATTCAGATTAAAATTGACCAAATCCAACAAAGGGATGGCATTTCTATTTTTAAAGTTCAAATTATCGATAACGGAATTGGAATTGACATTGAAAAGTTTCAATTAATTTTTCAAAGGTTTGAACAGGCAGAAACAAAAACCACTAGACAATTTGGAGGAACAGGTTTAGGTTTAGCAATAACAAAAAAGCTGCTCCATTTATTGAATTCAGATATCGAATTGCAAAGTGAAATAGGAATTGGTTCTAACTTTAGTTTTGTTTTGGAATTACCAATTTTTTCAACAAATTTAGAATTAAAAAATAACATTGTATATCATGATTACAAAGAAGAAAATCTAGACGGATTAAAAGTTCTTTTGGTTGAAGATAATTTGATAAACATCAAAATTGCCGAAAAAATATTGAAGCAATGGAATGTGAATGTTGATACTGCAGAGAACGGACTTATTGCCATTGAAAAATATAAATCAAACGCGTATGATATTATTTTAATGGATTTGTCAATGCCGGTAATGGATGGTTATGAAGCAACAGCAATCATAAGAAGCACAAATACATTGATTCCAATTATTGCATTGACAGCCTCCTCTTCTTATAGTTATCTTGAAAAAGCGATAAAGATTGGTATAAATGAATGTATTATAAAGCCATTTAACCCAAAAGAATTAAACATGAAATTGAGAAAGTATTGTCGGTAATTTCTTTAAGTATTGGTGGAACAGTATCATTTGTAATTTTAAATTGCCTTTTTCTGTATAATAGATCTTTTAATTTTTATTACTTTTAATAAAAATAAATCACCATGAAAATCATAGCTTTCGCAGGAAGTCCCAGCAAAAATTCTATCAATAAAAAATTAGCAACTTATGCCGCTCATCTTTTTGAAAATGCAGATATTGAGGTTTTAGATTTAAACGATTTTCAAATGCCAATTTTTAGTGTTGATATAGAAAAAGAAATTGGTCAGCATGAATTGGCAAAAGCATTTTTGGCTAAAATTGCCACAGCTGATATTTTAGTCGTTTCGCTTGCAGAAAACAATGGCAATTATTCTGCGGCTTTCAAGAATGTGTTTGACTGGTGTACCAGAATAACTGCTAAGGTTTTTCAGGAAAAGCCAATGTTACTTATGGCAACATCACCCGGAGCCAAAGGGGGAGCAAGCGTTTTGGGAATAGCAAAAAACGCTTTTCCTTTTTATGGTGGTAATATAAAAGCAACTTTCTCACTTCCCAGTTTTGACGCTAATTTTGATGTTGTAAACGGTAAAATTTCCAATCCAGAATTGGACAATCAGTTGAAAGAGATTATCAAGAATTTTTGAGTTTTTCAACCTTTTACATTTATCTAAAATCTGTAATCTGAATTCTCAAATCTGTAGTCTTTTTCCGTTGTCAATATCATTCTTAATAACTTTGATGGCTTCCTATTTTAAATTTTATCGAATTATACTACATTAGCACAAAATCCACAAATTTTAAAATGTCCGAACAAAATCAATATACCGAAGATAACATTCGGTCGCTCGACTGGAAAGAACATATTCGCATGCGTCCCGGAATGTATATTGGGAAACTTGGCGATGGTTCCTCTCCAGATGATGGTATTTATATTCTTCTAAAAGAGGTGCTCGATAACTGTATCGATGAGTTTGTCATGGGTGCAGGAAAAACTATTGAGGTAACTATCAAAGACAAAACAGTTACTGTTAGGGATTACGGTCGCGGAATTCCATTGGGAAAAGTGATTGATGTAGTTTCCAAAATGAATACGGGTGGAAAATACGATTCATTGGCATTTAAGAAATCCGTTGGTTTGAATGGAGTAGGGACAAAAGCTGTGAATGCTTTGTCCAATTATTTTCGTGTAGAATCCGTTCGGGACGACAAACAAAAAGCAGCTGAGTTTTCTGCGGGAAATCTGGTTCTTGAAGAAGATATTATTGAAACTACTAAGCGAAAAGGAACCAAAGTAGCTTTTACTCCTGACGAGGCGATTTTCAAAAATTACAAATTCAGATTCGAATATGTAATCAAAATGCTCAAAAACTATTGTTACTTAAACAATGGATTGACCATTTTATTCAATGGCGAAAAATACTTTTCAGAGAATGGTCTGAAAGATTTATTGGAGGAAACCATTCATGCAGATGATTTAGAATATCCAATCATCCATTTGAAAGGCGATGATATCGAGATTGCCTTAACGCACAGTAAAACACAATACAGCGAAGAATACCATTCCTTCGTAAACGGACAAAATACAACGCAAGGAGGAACACATTTGGCAGCGTATCGTGAAGCGATTGTGAAAACCATTCGGGAGTATTACAATAAAAGTTTCGAAGCATCAGATGTTCGAAAGTCTATTGTTACAGCTATTAGCATCAAAGTAATGGAGCCGGTTTTTGAGTCACAAACCAAAACCAAACTGGGTTCAACTGATATGGGTTCTGAACCAGGAATGCCATCGGTTCGTACTTTTGTAAATGATTTTGTGAAAACGAAGTTAGATAATTATTTACACAAGAATCCTCTAACTGCAGAAGCATTGTTGCGAAAAATTATTCAAGCCGAAAGAGAGCGTAAAGAATTATCCGGTATTAGAAAATTAGCGACAGATCGAGCCAAAAAAGCTAATTTGCATAACAAGAAATTAAGGGATTGTCGTGCCCATCTTCCGGATACTAAAAATCCTAAAAGTTTGGAGAGTACACTTTTTATTACTGAGGGAGATTCGGCTTCTGGGTCAATTACCAAATCGCGGGATGTAAATACACAAGCCGTTTTTAGTTTACGTGGTAAGCCCTTGAATTCGTATGGAATGAGCAAGAAAATTGTTTATGAAAATGAAGAATTCAATTTATTGCAAGCGGCACTAGATATTGAAGATGGATTAGAAAAATTGCGTTACAACAACATCGTAATTGCAACTGATGCCGATGTCGATGGAATGCACATTCGATTATTATTGATTACTTTTTTCTTGCAGTTTTTTCCTGAATTAATAAAAGAAGGCCATTTGTACATTTTACAAACACCACTTTTTAGAGTTCGAAATAAGAAAGAAACGATTTACTGCTATTCTGATGACGAACGAAAAGCAGCAATCGAAAAATTAAAACCAAAACCGGAGATCACTCGATTTAAAGGATTGGGAGAAATTTCTCCAGATGAGTTCAAAAATTTCATTGGAGAAACCATTCGTTTAGATCCTATTATGATGGATAAAAATACCTCAATCGAACAATTATTGTCTTTCTATATGGGTAAAAATACTCCAGATCGCCAAGAATTTATCATCAAGAATTTGAAGGTAGAATTGGACGTGATTGAGAAAGTTTAAAATTCAAACTGATATAGAATAATATGGAAAATCAAGATGTTCGATGGAAGCAGAGGTTTCAGAATTTTGGAAAAGCTCTTTCTCAATTAACAAAATTTATTGAAAAAGGGGAACTTAATGAACTTGAAGAGCAGGGTTTGATTCAAAGTTTTGAATATACACATGAATTGGCTTGGAACGTGATGAAAGACTTTTTGATATTTGAAGGAATTCAAAATATTGTTGGATCAAGAAGCGCTACAAGAGAAGCTTTTAATAAAGGTTTATTTGAAGAAGGACAAATTTGGATGGACATGATAGAAAGCCGAAATGAAAGTGTTCATACCTATAATGAGGAAACAGTCGACAAAATAGCTCATAAAATAAAAGAGGTTTATTTTTTAGCTTTTATTAATTTTAATGAAAGAATGAAAACATTTTTATGATGAAATTTGGCTTAAATAAAGAAACGATTTCTAAAATAAATTCAGTTTTTGTTAAACATTCTGAAATCGAGAAGGTAATTATTTATGGTTCCCGAGCAAAAGGGAATTTTAGAAATGGCTCGGATGTTGACCTGACACTTTTTGGAAATGAATTGAAGTATGGTTTAGTTGGAGAAATAAATTTCGAAATTGATGATTTGAATACTCCTTATTTATTTGACATTTCAATTTATAATCAATTAACTTCCGAAAGTTTAAAAGACCATATCAACCGAGTAGGGAAAATTTTTTATAAAAAAATTTGAAATTTCTTGAACTTTAAGAAAAATAAATTAACGAAGTCTGGAAACAATTAATCGAAAATAAATAATTTGGAAATTTCTATGCTTTTCTCAATGCTCAATGACAGCCAAATAGAAGGGCAAGCGCCGGTTTAGGGAAAACCAAAACATTACTGCAAAAAAGTATTTATTAGATTATGTAGTAGATAAAATTCACACGAAAAATTCTTGGAAGAATTACAAAAGAAAAAAACTCTAGAAATAAGTTATTAAAAGTAGAGAAATTAGAGAAGGAGATTGCGTTTTTGAAGGGGAAATTAGGGAAAGAATAATAAATAGAATTTGTGTTTTGTCAATCATAAATTATAAAAAATAAAAATATGTCAAGTAATTTCGGAAAAACCTGGTGGGGTCAGCAGTGGCTTCAATCGTTAAGTAATATTGATTACGAAAACAGGTTGGATCGGGGAAAAAGTTATGCCAAGAAAGGGGCGGTTACCAAAATTATTTTCAAGGGCAATAGAATAGAAGCCAAAGTAGTGGGAAGTAGGCCAAAACCCTATAATGTAGATATTACTTTGCCTCCGTTTTTTGAACCGCAATTGGGGGAGTTTATTAGTGCTTTGGCAAAAAAGCCAACCATTATTTCTAAATTGTTGAATAGAGAGCTCGATCCCGAAGTATTGACCATTGCCGAAAATTTAGGCATGAAAGTGTTTCCCAAACAATGGACCGATTTCAAGATGCAATGCAGTTGTCCCGATTGGGCAGTGCCTTGCAAACACTTGGCTGCAGTGGTGTATAAAGTGAGTGCCGAGATTGATAATAACCCGTTTTTGGTATTTGAGCTACACCAAGTGAATTTGATTGCCGAACTCAATAAATTAGGGATTTTTGTAAATGCCCCGACTTCTGAAATTCCGAAGATTACCGATTTGTATTTTGATTCCAAAAAGAAAAAAACAACGGACTATAATCCTGAGAATGCCTACAAGAAATTATCTTTTTCTAAACTATCACCCATACACGAACCGTTAACCGCTTTGTTGGCTGATTTTCCTGCGTTCTATCAAGGTACTGGAAATTTTAAGGAAAAATACAGTTCTAAAATTGCCAGAACGGTAAAGGCAGCACAAAAAGTAGTTCAGGGTAAAATATCATTAGAGAATTTGTTTCTAAAGGCAAGTCTTCAGGAACAAAAAATAAATCCACACAGCCAGAATAAAATCACGATTGACGAAACCTATCAGTCAAAGGTTTTTGTGAATGAAACCCAGTTTTCGTTTCTTCATTTCTTGCAACAGATAGCCCAAATTCATTCTTCCAAAACACTGGATTACCAACCCTCGACGGCTTCGTTGCACACGATTTTGCATTTTTCGGTGCATCTTTTGGCAAATGGTGCGGTGGTGCCTCAAATTGTGCAATTGCAAAACAAGGAGTTTTCCATACGCTGGTTGCCAGCTCTATTGAGTAAGGACGTTCGGGATTTGGTCGAAAAATTAGAAGAAATTTTGCCACCAGCCATTTTTCTTTGGGAAGAAAAAAAAGGTCAAAAAGCCATTAACAACAATCAGGCATTCAATTTGCTTTCGTTGTTTTTGACTGAAATTATCCATATTCTGGAAGATGTTCCCAATCCCGATTTGTTTTTGAATTTGTTTTTCAGAAATGAAATTTACGGATTCAAAAAACCGGGTGAGGACGCTTTGAGTGGCGGTATTTCGGCTTGGACTCAAAAATATTTTATTACGCAAGGCAATTACAAACCGCAAATTGTAGTCAGTGAATTGTCCGATGATTTTTTGATTACGCTAAATATAAAGGAGAAACAACAACAACCTGATGAAGCACCTTATGGCTTGCACGATATTTTAAATTTAGAAAAATTCGATAAAAATCGCTACGAAATTCTGCAAAGCCTGACTCAATTAAGCCCGTTTATTGATGGTTTAGATGGTTATATAAACAGTCAAGGAGCAGATAAGATGGTAATGGGCAATGCTGTTTTTACACCTTTCTTGATGGAAATGATTCCAGCGATTCAGCTTTTGGATATTGATATTTTGCTTCCAAAATCATTGCAAGAGATTTTAAAACCCAAAGCGAGCCTTAAAATTAAACGAAAAACGGAAGGAAAATCGTTTATTACGCTCGGAAAATTATTCGATTTTGATTGGCAAATTGCCATTGGTGACACGCTGATGAGCGAAGCAGAATTTAATAAATTACTCAAAAAGTCGGACGGATTGCTCAAATACAAATCCAGGTATATTTATGTCAATCAAAATGATTTAGAAAAAATACACAAACATTTTACATCCACCAAAGAGCTTTCGGCTTTTGAAATGTTGCGAGCTGCTTTGAGCGGGGAATACCAAGGAGCTACAGTTGGCTTGACTGATGACGTACGGGATTTGATTGACGAACTGACTAATTTTTCGGAAATCGAATTGCCAAAAGGGATCAACGCCCAACTGCGCCCGTACCAACACCGCGGGTTTTCGTGGATGTACCGCAATGCCAAAATTGGTTTTGGATCCGTTCTTGCCGATGATATGGGATTGGGGAAAACCTTGCAGGTGATTACCACTTTATTGAAATACAAAGAAGATGGATTGCTTGAAAATGAAAAAGCCTTGGTCGTTGCCCCAACGGGACTTTTGACGAATTGGGAAACCGAAATCGAGAAATTTGCTCCAACTTTGAAAACAAAAATTTACCACGGTGGGAATCGGAAATTGGATAAGGACGATGATTTTGACGTGTTAATTTCCTCTTATGGAATCGTGCGTAGTGATGCCAAGGAATTGAAAAAGAAAAAATGGCATTCGCTCGTAATTGACGAAGCACAAAACATAAAAAACACCAATACCGAACAAACCAAAGCCATTAAAACCATTGGTGCCAATCATTTTATAGCGATGAGCGGAACGCCGGTCGAGAACCGTTTGAGCGAATTGTGGAGTATTATGGATTATAGCAATCGTGGTTTTTTGGGTAACCTCAAAGAGTTTAACGAAACGTATGGTAACCCGATTCAGCAGTTTAATGACGTGGCTGTTGCCGAAAATCTAAAGAAAGTGACCGCTCCCTTTATGATGCGTCGATTAAAGTCGGACAAATCTATTATTTCTGATTTACCGGATAAAATCGAAATGGATTGTTATTCGACCCTTGCTAATGAGCAAGCTAGTTTGTATGAAAAAACGCTACAAAAGGCTATGGAAGACATCGATAGTTTAGACCTTAGCGATGATAAAGCCCTTTTTGTCCGACAAGGATTGGTTCTCCAGATGATTCTGGCACTCAAACAAATATGCAATCATCCCACACAATATTTAAAAAACAATATTCTTGACGCTTCGCTAAGTGGCAAAATGGAATTATTATTTAATCGATTGGACAGCATTATTGAAAGTGGTGAAAAAGTATTGATTTTTACCCAATTTACAGAAATGGGTAATTTGCTAAAGCATTTTATCACAGAAAGATACAAAGAAGAACCGCTGTTTTACCACGGAGGCTGTAACTTGAAACAGCGTGCAACAATGGTCGATGGTTTCCAGAACAACCGTGCCGATAAGGTGTTTATCCTTTCGCTCAAAGCCGCAGGAACGGGTTTGAACCTTACTGCCGCCAATCATGTCATCCATTTTGACCTTTGGTGGAACCCCGCCGTAGAAGCCCAAGCAACGGACAGAGCCTACAGAATTGGGCAAAAAAGCAACGTAATGGTGCATCGTTTTATCACCAAAAACACCTTCGAAGAAAAAATAAACGATATGATTCAATCCAAAAAAGCCCTAGCCGAAATGACCGTTTCCACAGGCGAAAATTGGATTGGGAATTTGAGTAATACCGAGTTGAGGGAGTTGTTTGTAGTGGGGTAGATTTTAATTTACTTCGTCAGTGTGTGGGCGTGACCCTTCGTAAAAACTACGGGTCGGGCTGTACGTTCCCGCTTTTTTTTGAATTGCACCGCCTTTAAAGGCGGTGCAATTCAAAAAAAGAGCTCCACTGCCATCCCTCACGCAAAACCAAACGGCTCTCAAAGGATAAAAAGTCTAAAAGGAAGACCTAAAAATAAAAACCAAGTGAATAAAAACTATACTTTACCAAAAAAGGTGTACAAAGAATTAGCCAAGTTAGAATTGAATACGGCTTTGTTCTGTAATTGTTTGTTGTTAAAAAAAGAAATAGCAGGTTTGATGGTTTTACTCAATGATGACCTTTTTGATTGTTTCGGATTTGGTCAGAAAGAGTTTAATCGTCCTCCAGATTTCAAATTAAGAATGCTAAATTTGAGTGAGGAAATTTACGTTTTCGAATTTTAAATGATTTTCGGTAATAATTCGGTTTTAAAATTGCACTACAATCCTTTAGATAAAAGGGTCAAGGAGTTTTTTGAGTTATGTTTAAAGAATGAAATGATGTCTTTGCATCTTTATAATGATGATTGGAGTGATATAGTATCGGCGCATTTTCCTTTAGATATTGAGTTAGATTGGATTAAACGAAATTTAGATTTAATACATTCCTTAAAATCAAATCCCCATTTTTATTCGTTAAGCAATAAGTTAATAAATGAAAATCAAAATATAGATACTTATTATTTTGTCCAAAATAAAAAAGCAAATTTCATCGGATTTTGATAATGAAAGTATTGAAGAAAGGGCTATTTTTACAGGTTAAAAATAGATTGAAAATTAGACAATAATGGGTTAAATGGTTTATTTGTAAATAATTAAAAATATGAAAGCAGAAGAATTTTGGGATGTTTATATGAATTCAACCGAGAATACATTAGATATTTATGATGAAGCAATGGTGTTTTTCTCGGAAGAATTACCCGAAAATTTCACAGAAGAATACGATGTTACAGAAGTTGTCTTAGAGGTGCAAGGGCATCACGAAACCGCAAAAAAGTTTGAAAAAGTCATCAATTTTGTAAATTTAATCAAAGAAAAACATCCCGAGATATACGAAGAGACCTCGGTTTATTCAAATAATTTTCTAACATCTTATTATGGGTATCAAAACGATATTCCTGAAATAGAAAAAGTTTTCGAAGATGCTTCAAAAAATGTTGAAGCCAATTACGATCAGTTTTTATCCGTTTTTAAAACCCTATTATTTTACCAACATATCAATATAGTAGAAAGAGCAGTCGATGCTAATTTTGAAGCCGTTAGTAATTGCGATACCTTAATTGCTGGTTCAGAATATGATTTGATTATAATAAAATTATTTAATTCTTTAGAAAAACACTATTTGGCAAGTCAAGCAGGAATCGTTTTTGAAAAAGAAAAAGTAGTACAAGACATTCAAAAATATACTTTTGATTTTATAGAAATAGAACAAAGTATAACTTTATTTGAAAAAGGGCTTTTCGAGGACAATTGGGATGCAAAATCGATTCAAGCATTATTTTTAGAAAACAAATCGGAAGCCTACCATATTCTTCAGGCACAGTTTATTAAAGAAATGTTGCAAAAGAATATTTGTTTTGCCGTAAGCTCAAAAATCTGGGAGCTTTTGATGCGTTATTGGAGGGCAAATAACGAAGAATCTCAAAACCACTTTGCAATTGAAACGCAAGAATTCGATAAATTTCTTCAGGAAATATCGGGTGGATTTTTCTCTAATGATAAGTCGGATAAATATGCGATACTTTGGGGAAGCGTTTATGTGTATGACTTTTTGTTTGAAAAAGAACTAATAGATTCCAAAACCTACAGCGAATTTATAGCCACTTCTCAAGAACTCAAAGGAGTTTTAATTGCTAATGAACCCGCTTCGTTATGGGAATTTAATTTTGTTCATAAATGGCAAAAACCAGACGGTATTTCGGAAATTGAGTTTGAAACAGAGGCGGAAATTTTCAACAAAAGTTTAACCTTTGATAAACATAATTTTTCAGATTTCAAACCAATGATAGCGTCAGAATTGGAAACTATTGGGGAACTTTCAGTATCTATACTTAAAGGCGAAGCGAAAATTATTGAGGAACAAAAGAAAGCAGACGAAAGATTGAATTATCTTTTTGGCAATTCGGGAGCTAATTTTGTTGAAAAACCAATTGTAAAAGAACTACACGAAAAAATAGGTCGAAATGATCCTTGCCATTGTGGTAGCGGAAAGAAATTTAAAAAATGCTGTTTGAACTAATTCGGATTATAAAAAAATGAAAGATTTTAAAAAACAACTAACTGAAGCACTTGATAAAATTGCAACTTCGGGTACTTTTTTTAGCGCAGGCGTAAATGATTTTTGTTTTCCAAAAATGAGTGTCAAAAATTTGGATGAAATTGCATTTCCCCTCAATAAAATACAAATTCAAGCCCTTATTTCGATTGCACATAAAGCACCTTTTGGAAAAGGAAGTGAAACTATTCTTGATACAAATGTTCGGAATTGTTGGGAAATAGATGCTTCTCAAATTGAGTTTGAAGGCAATAATTGGACTAATTTAATCGATAAAACGATAACCAAAATCAAACCCGATTTGGGTATTGAAAATAAAAAAATAGAGACGCATTTATACAAAATGCTTATTTATGAAGTAGGCGATTTTTTTCTGCCGCACAAAGATTCTGAAAAAGAAAAAGGAATGTTTGGAACACTGATTATTGGATTGCCCTCCAAACATTCGGGGGGAGAATTAGTCCTTTCATTCGATGGAGAAGAGCATAGTGTTTCTTTTGCCGAAAATTGTTCTAACGATACACTTCCTTACGTTGCTTTTTATGCCGATTGTCAACACGAAATTAAACCGACGACTTCTGGATACAGAGTTTGTTTGGTTTATAATCTAATTGACCTGCAAGTAGAAAATAATATAAAATTAACCTCATTACTTCCTGAAATTGATGCAATTGAGGACTTATTTCAAAGCCAGACAGAGCGTACTGATATGCCTTACGTTTATCTGTTAGGGCATCAATATACTCCAACAAATTTTTCATTAGAACAGCTAAAACTCAAGGACAGACCAGTGGCAGAAGTTTTGTTAAAAGCTGCCGAAAAAGCAGGTTATTACGCAAAACTGGCTCTTGTGACTTCCTACCAAGCTGGTTCGCTGGAAATGGATTATGATAACCGAAGAAGCTATTATGATGATTATGAAGATGATATTGATGTAGATTCAGCCGAAATGGGCGAAATTTATGAGGAGTATATATCAATTAATCATTGGGATTCTTCAGCTCTTCCTGCAATAGATGTAAGAAGTGTAAATACAGAGGATTTAATCTATAATTTTGAAATAAATGATGGCGATCCTATAGAAAAAGAAGCCGAAGGTTATACAGGAAACGCTGGAATGGAAATGATGTTTTGGTACCATTATGGAGCTGTTGTGTTTTGGAAAAAAGAAAATCATTTGGCCATTTTGAAAGAAGCATCCATTTTTACAAAATTAAAATGGTTGCAATATTACGCTTCAAGATGGGATTCCATAACCGATTTTGAAAAAGAAATGGGCAAAGAAATTTTTCAATATCATTTGACAGAAACCTACAATTCGAGAGAAGAAGAAACGGAATCTTTTGATGCTATCGTTGACTTTTTGAAGGTTGTAAATGATGCTGATTTTATCAATCAAGAATCAAAAAATGTTTTAATCAACTATTTTTCGAATATTTCAACCGATAAATGGATGGAATTATTGACTCGTTTTTCGACAGTACCTTTTGATGATGTTGTATTGGATGATGCGATAATGAAGAACAGTAAAAATTTGAATCATTTATTGACAATTTTAAATCGATTAAATAAAACGCTGTTCTCAAAATTATCAAAAAAAGTTCTTGAAAAATTGCCTAATTCTCTTGTTGGTTTTAACTTTTTGGAACATAAGGGGACTATTTTAAAAAGTTTACTGTCCAATTGCATACAAATAGCCCAATACAAAGAAAAGGATACTGTATGGATAGCTAGTGTAGCACAATGCATCACACAAAATTTGGACAGAGATTTTGTGAATGATTATTTGATAGATACAATTTTGGTTAACAATTTAAAAGATACGGTATTAGGAAATGCTATTTTAACTATTGCCAAAAAACATTTAGAAAATAGAGTAGCCAACAAACCACAAATTCCCGCAAACTGGTCAAGAGCAGTGCCTCAAAAAAGCAGTTATTCAAAGGTTTGGGCTATTTTGAATAATTTTTTGCAATCGCCAACAGAGCAACTATATGACTTTAAAAGTTTACAAGCCAATAGAAGCGAAATGGAGTCTGCCATACAAAATGTAACCATAGATTTAGATTTAGAAACCATCCGAAAAGGATCGCCACATACCCTACGACTCACCAAAAACACCAATGCCTATAAAGTGGAACTCAAAAAATGGGAACAGGATTGTGTTTTATTGGGGAAGTTGGAATAGGGTTTAGTGCATACAAAAAACATAACTTTTGAATAATAGTTATTATTAGTTAAGTTTGTAACAAGTAAAAAATAAAATCGATTTCAATAAATGAAAGACGAAGAAGACGATAACATAATTCCAGCAAACGAAGAAAATAATTCGGAGAATCATTCTACTGATGAAAATCTAGAAGAAAATGATTCGGATGAAATTATTGATGTAGATAAAAAATCTTTTGAGGGACAGCATTTTTACGAAAACCAAGAAGATGAAAATGATACCATAACCAAAGTTACAGGAATGTATAAAGATTGGTTTTTGGATTATGCATCGTATGTAATTCTGGAGCGTGCAGTTCCTGCGATTGAAGATGGCTTTAAGCCGGTACAACGCCGTATCATGCACTCCTTGAAAGAATTAGATGATGGTCGTTATAATAAAGTGGCTAATGTAGTAGGGCACACGATGCAGTATCACCCACACGGAGATCAGAGTATTGGTGATGCGATGGTACAAATTGGTCAGAAAGAACTGCTGATTGACTGTCAGGGAAACTGGGGAAATATCCTAACGGGAGATGGAGCTGCGGCTTCTCGTTATATCGAAGCGCGTTTGTCTAAATTTGCCTTGGAAGTTTTATATTCTCCAAAGATTACTGACTGGGGAGTTTCTTACGATGGTCGTCGTGCGGAGCCCAATAATCTGCCTGTAAAATTCCCATTATTATTGGCTTCTGGAGCAGAGGGAATCGCTGTCGGTCTTTCGACGAAAGTCTTACCTCATAATTTTAATGAACTAATTGATTCTTCGATAAAAATATTAAAAGGGAAACCTTTTACACTTTATCCTGATTTTATGACACAAGGTATTGCCGATGTGTCCAATTATAATGATGGATTGCGTGGCGGACGTGTACGTGTACGTGCCAAAATTGCACAGCTAGACAAGAATACCTTGGTGATTACCCAAATTCCGTTTTCGACCAATACGACGACTTTGATTGACAGTATTTTGAAAGCGAATGAAAAGGGGAAAATCAAAATCAAGAAAATTGAGGACAATACCGCTGCTGAGGTTGAGATATTAATTCACCTTTTTTCAGGTGTTTCTCCAGACAAAACCATTGATGCGTTGTTCGCATTCACGGCCTGTGAAACTTCGGTGGCACCATTGGGTTGTGTTATTGAAGATAATAAACCATTGTTTATTGGGGTTACTGCGATGTTGAAAATTTCAACCAATAGAACCGTCCAATTGCTGAAAAGCGAACTCGAAATCCAGTTGAGTGAATTGGAGGAACAATGGCATTTTCTTTCTTTGGAACGTATCTTTATCGAGAATAAAATTTACCGTTTAATTGAAGAGGAAACGACTAGAGAAGGTGTAATCAGATCAGTTGATGATGGTTTGAAACCACATACGAAACACTTAAAACGTGCGGTTACCGAAGAAGATATTCTGCGTTTATTGGATATCCGAATCATGCGTATTTCTAAATTTGACAGCAATAAAGCACAGGACAAAATCGAATCATTGGAAGGCGATATTGAACAAGTAAAACACAACTTAGAACATCTGATTGATTTTGCAATTGCCTATTTTACTAAGTTAAAAGAGAAATACGGGAAAGGACGCGAACG
Source organism: Flavobacterium sp. ZB4R12 (assembly GCF_048276375.1). Taxonomy (NCBI): domain Bacteria; kingdom Pseudomonadati; phylum Bacteroidota; class Flavobacteriia; order Flavobacteriales; family Flavobacteriaceae; genus Flavobacterium; species Flavobacterium sp. ZB4R12. Next base: position 162,648 of record NZ_JBLNKS010000002.1, read on the forward strand.
CCAAACGGAGCTTCGTATTTTTGATGATATCGAAGCTACCAAAGTGGTTTTAAGAAACACGAAACTGTATGTAAATAGAGAAGAAGGTTTTGTAGGAACGAGTTTGAAAAAAGACGAATACGTTACGGATTGTTCCGATATTGATGATGTAATTGTTTTTCTGCGAGATGGTAAAATGATGATTACCAAAGTAGATGCTAAAACTTTTGTAGGTAAAGATATTATCCATATTGCTATTTTTGACAAAAGTGATAAGCGTACGATTTACAATATGATTTACCGTGACGGGAAATCTGGTCCTTCCTATATAAAAAGATTCAATGTTTCTGGGGTAACCCGTGACAAAGCCTATGATTTAACCAATGAAACTGCAGGTTCTCAAGTAGTGTATTTCTCTTGTAATCCAAATGGTGAAGCGGAGGTAATTACGATACTATTACGTCAGGTAGGAAGTGTCAAAAAACTGAAATTCGATATTGATTTTGCCAGTTTAGCCATAAAAGGGCGTGCTTCCAAAGGAAATTTGGTTACTAAATATCCGATCAAAAAAATAGAATTAAAAGAGAAAGGAATTTCGACTTTATTGCCTCGAAAAGTTTGGTTTGACGATACTGTGCAAAGACTTAATGTTGATGGAAGGGGAGAACTGCTGGGAGAATTTAGACCAAGTGATAAGATTCTTATAATATCACAATCTGGAAAAATAAAAGTAATTACACCGGAATTGTCTACACATTTTGATGAAGATATGGTAGTTTTGGAAAAATGGGTTCCTAAAAAACCAATTTCAGCTATCTATTATGATGGTGAAAAAGAACGCTATTACATCAAACGTTTTTTAGTAGAAACAGAAAACAAAGAAGAAAGTTTTATCACTGAACATCCTAATTCAAATCTGGAAATTGTATCTACGGATTATCGCCCTGTTGCCGAATTAGTTTTTGCAAAAGTAAAAGGAGTTCAGAAAGAGAGTATGACGGTTGATATTGAATCCTTTATTGCTTTAAAAGGGTTTAAAGCGCTCGGTAATCAATTGACAACTGATAAATTGAAACAAGTAAATCTTTTGGAATCTTTGCCGTATGAAATTCCAGAGGAAATTATTCCGGAAGAAATAGAAGTTCAAGGGGAAACAGATGCTGATGATATTGACATTCAATTGGATGACGATGGTCAAATAACATTGTCTTTAGACTAAAAAAAGCTTCTGAAAAGACTACCGTCTTGACACAATATTGAATAGGATATTTAACACGAATTTCACGAATTTGCACGAATTAATTAGTGGGAATTAATGAAATTCGTGTTTAACTGTTTTTATATTAGCCTATAAATCAGTGTAAATCTGCTTAATCAGTACAATCTGTGTTCTTTTATTTGTATTTGTTTCCACAAGGTAGCTTGAAAAGGAACTTTTTTATGTTTAATACCTATAAAAACTTCTGCAGGCTTTCCAGAACTATTTTTAATATTCGGACTTTATTTAAACAATTGTTTTAAGTTAAGTTCCTTTTTATTTCTCAATTTGTTTAGGATTTTCAAAAAAGCAATTGCGGTAATATAGGCATCACCCATTGCGGTATGTCTATCCTTTTTTGAAATATCAAATTTATCGGCAAGTTCGTCCAAACTATAGTTTTCCTTACGTTCCAATAAATTAGAAACCAATAACGTTTTTTTATACAGCACCGCCGTGTCTAAAGTCTTGTTTTTTAATTTCGGTAATCCATTTCTCTCCAATGCCTTATTAATCATGGTGATGTCAAATACAGTATGGTGAGCAATTATAACGGAGTCTCCCAAGAACTCCAAAAACTGTTGTAAGGCTTCTAATTCAGTGGGGCGATCTATGACACATTCTTTCAGGATTCCATGAATTTGTGCACTTGCTTGATCGTAATGTTCTTGTTGAATAAAAACTTCAAAACTATCATGAATGGGAATTATGCCATTTTGCAAGATGATGGCTCCAATACAAAGTATCCTGTCATTAGTATAATCAAAACCAGTGGTCTCTGTATCCAACACAACAAAACGCGTAGCGTCGATGTCATTTGATTGTTCGTCATCGGATGATTTTTCGGATTTGCCCCAAAATTCAAATAGAATAGCTTTACTTTTTTTTAAAAAGTTCATCATCATAATATATTTGAAGGATTAAATCGGATAGTGATGAGTTCTTGTAATTCCTTGATGGTTTTAAAAGTTCGCTTTAACTTTATTTTTTCTAATTTGGAAAGCGCTTCCAACGCAATATACTGACCAGAATCATGATGTAAAAGGCCCTGTTTAGTTCTGAATTTCAATAATGCTTTATAGGAATAGGAACATGCTAAATACAACTCTCTGTTATGGGGTTCTAATTCTGCCAATTTTTCAAAACGTTCCGGAGTATTGCTAATAGATTTCACAGAATGAGAGAGAATCAAAACTCTTGCGGCATCGGTTAGTGGCATTAAAGCCCGTCTTTTTATGTCAAAAAAATCTTTGTGGGCGCCGTCTTGTTCTAATAAAAATTGTCTGAAGAATCCGGTTGGAGAAGGGCTTTGTAGCGCGCCGCTTACCAAATGAATATAAAAAACAGGATTAGCTTTTACATTTTCAAAAATAAATTCGGACAACTTGTTTACGAGTTCACTATCTCCATATGACAGACTATAATCAAAAAATATGAAGGATAATAATACTTCATTTTTTCCTGGGTTGGTAATCCAATGGTAAACCAGACTTTCCCATTCGCCAAGACTTAAGCACCATTTTGGATTAGAAGCCATCATTTCTGCGGGACAATAATCATATCCAATAACAAAGAGTCCTTTATTTACATGGGTAGCCAATTCTAAAAAATAATTTTTGGTCTCTATTTTCAATTCTTCTGGAACATCCTCATAAACTAAGGCATTGTCCTGATCGGTATGTAGCAATTGTTCGCTTCTTCCTTGGCTTCCCAGTGCCAACCATGCAAATTTTACAGGTGGAGGCGTTTTCATTTTTTTTAGCGCTATTGCTATGACTTGCTTTATACAGACGTCATTTAATTCTGTAATTATTTTTGAAGTCAGTGTCATAGGAATATTTTGGTCTAAATATCCTTGTAACAATTGCATTATGCTGGCTCGTATCGGCTTTATCTGTTTGAATTTTTTAGCTCTTTTTACCGCTTTTATCAATACGCCCGGATTGTTGCCAAGCTCCACCATAACATCATGTTTGGATAGGATCCCGACAGCTTTGGAATTTGTTGTACCATCTTTTGTAAGACATAAATGGCTAATGTTACTTTTCATCATTGCCATTTGAGCCTGAGTAACGGTCATTTTCCTTGGATAAGTAATAACAGGAGAAGTCATTATTGCGGCAGCAGTTGTGGTGATTGGATATTTTCCGGTCACAATTTTGTTTCTTAAATCTTTATCTGTAATGATACCAATGGGGAGCGTATCCTCTACAACGAGAATGGCGCCCACATTTTTTTTGGTCATGGTTTCAGCAATGGTTTTTACTGTGGTTATAGAAGAACAGGTAATGAGCTTTTTAGAATATTTTACAGGCTGTAAGTCCAATAGCTTTTTATCATTGTCCAAGAATTCGCTCCCGGTTGTTTCACCATATAGTTTTCCGCTGTGACTTTTAGAATAGGGGTTGAGTGTATTAGAGGCAAAGCTTTCTATTAAAAAATTTCCTACAGCTCTGTTTTCTAGTGCATAAGGTTTAAAAATGGCAATGGGAATGGCATAAAGGATGCTTTCTTCATGGGTTCTGGCTTCCATCTTATAATTTTCATTCGCGATAAGTGGCCTCAACCCAAAAATGTCTCCTTCATCACACATATCCAAAATATCGTTTTGGAGGCTTGTTCTAAGTGCTACTGCTCCTTTATGGACTACATAAAAACAGGAGTGCGTTTCTTCGTTTTCGGCAAACACAACACTATCCTTTTCTTTGTAAATGATGGATATTTGTTCAGAAATGATTTCGATATCTTTTTGTTGTAAAAAGCTAAAAGGAGGGAAGTTTTTTAAAAAGTCAGCAACTCTATGGGAGATGGTATTTTTCATGACGCTTATTTGCGTCTAAGTTAATTTATAAAACAATATATAAAAAGAAAAAAGACCAAATTTGCGGTCTTTTTAGTGTTTCCTTATTTAAGGAGGGAATAAATTTTAAGAATAGAAAAAAGCTCCCGAAAAGGAGCTTCTTTATCAAAAAATATTTGGTTTATTTATTTTTTTTCATTTTCATATTCAGTACTTCAACTAATAATGAGAAAGATATAGCAAAATACAAGTACCCTTTTGGTACTGGTGTAACGTGATTTCCAAATATTAAAGCATTGGATAAATGAGCGCTTTCAGTAAGTAGCATCATTCCAATTAGTATCAAAAATGATAAACCAAGTATCTGAATAGAAGGATGCTTGTTGACAAAATTCCCAACAGGAACAGCAAATTGCATCATAATTAATACAGAAATAACCACAGCAGTAATCATAATATACAAAGCACCTTCAACTCCGTTTGTCATACCTACCGCGGTAAGAATACTATCGAAAGAGAAAACTAAATCAATCATAATAATTTGAAAAAGTACATTTTGAAATGATTTTGTGGCCGCTTTTCCTAATTCTTTTTCTTCATGACCTTTCTCGTCTACTTTTTCACGAATTTCATTCGTACTCTTATAAATTAAGAATAATCCTCCGCCTAGTAAAATAAGACTCTGACCAGTGATTCCCGCTGAAAACCAACTGAAATCAATATGAAACCAAGGTTCTTTCATTTGAATCAATAAATTGATACCAAACAAAAGCGCGATTCTCATGAACATGGCAAGGAACATTCCTATTTTTGTGGCTCTCTTGCGTTGTTCAGTAGGTAGTTTTCCTGTGGCAATCGATATGAAAATTATATTATCGATTCCTAATACAATTTCCAAAAATGTCAATGTTAACAAGGCAATCCAAGCGTCAGGATTTAAAAATACTTCCATTTTTATTTAGTTATAATTTATAGTTTAAAAATACTTAATCGGCAATCTTAGTAACAGTTCCTCTTTGCTTTGTGTCGACACCAATCATTCCGAATTCAAAGGTATAGGAATTTTTTGAGGTTGTCAAAATTTTCATACCAATTGCTTTTTCTTCGGTCATATTTTTTGGATGTATTTTTTGTAGAATGTACTCACAATCATTTACCCATCGTATCGAAGCAGTGTCTGTTTTGCCTTCAAAAGTTTCAATTTCGATACTGTCATTGCGTTCAAAAACAGTAGTTTTCTTGACACCGTCAACTTCATATTCAAATTTGAATTTCCCAGTTTTAAAAGCTGCACAATTGCGCTCCGCATCATAGCATGACATTAGTAGCAGTAGTGGGAGGAGGAGTATTATTTTTTTCATTTCTTAAGTGGATTTATTTTCAAACTGTTTTTTAAGGCCTAATCCAGCTGTACGTTGCGGGGTTTTCACTTCCATCTGGGGCAATTATAACTATTGTATTTTAATATCGTATTTGTCTAGAAGTCCAACAATTCCCTGAGTAGAAAATTTGGCTTTTTTCATGGGATTGAATTCGGGATCAATTTTAAAATTAGATGCTTTTGAAAAATCAGCTCCTGCTAATTGGGTATTATTAAAAATAGCACCATCCAAATTACTGTTGTCAAAAACCGAATTCGTAAGATTCGCTCCAACAAAAGTTACTTCTTTCAACGAACAGGAATTGAATTTTGTTTTTGGCATTTTTTTATTCGCAAACGACGAATAATCCAAAACGCATTCCTGAAAATTGACGTTGAACAAGAAATCATCGCATTCCTCAAATTGGATGCCCAACAATTTACAGTTTCTAAATTGTACTCCTTTTAAGCTTGTTCCTGATAATTTTGTCATGGCCAGATTACAATCAATGAATTCACAATCCATGAAGATATTATAGGAGAAATCACTATTGGAGAAATCACAGTTTTTAAAAACGCAATCCTCAAATTCTCTATTGTTAATTTTTTTATCGATGTAAACGACTTTTTCAAATGTTTTTTGAACGTGAATTAGGTTTTCCATGGGAGTTTTTTCGATTTTCTGGCGTTATGTCTCACACGGAGAATTAGAATTGTAGTTTCAGTAATTTGATAGGATATGTATGCTATAATCATAAATTAGACAAACACGGAAAGTTCCATCATTATTGGTCTTTTGTTTGTCGAGTTTAAAAATTTCGGGTTGGGTTTTTAGAATTTCTGTACTATCAAAGATAGCTTCGATTACTTTGTCAGCAATTTGGATTGATTTGCTTTCAAAAAAAATATAAAAATGAATATCTTCTAGTTGGGCTAAAGCATTATTTGACCAAATTATTTTCTTCCCCATTTTTTTGAAATTGATCTTGCTTCTTCATCAGAATAAAAATTACCTTTTTTGATACTTTCTAATGCATTGTCAATATCATTATTATAGTCAATACTAGTTTCATCAACTGTTGAATTGAGTGATTGTAAAAGATGTTTGAGTTTTTCAACAAAAGAAGGATCTTTTACTTTATCAATTTCTTGATGAATCCAATTTATTTCAGCTTGAATATCCATGATTGAAATTTTTAGTAAAGATACGAATTAGTCGTTAAATAAGCTTTTCATAATTGTTTTTAATCCCAAATACATCAGAAACATGGCGGCAAGACAAGCTATGATTCCTATTGCTAAAACCAAATAATGCCACACATTTTGCTGATTCATAAAGGCATTATAAATCACTGCAGGACCTAAAAAAAGTAGCGGTAAAGCACCCGCTAAATATTTGATTCCTTTGGATAATAGTTCTTTGTTGGTTGCCATTTCTTTAGTTTAAAGTTTAAGGTTATGTTACTTTGTCATAACCCTTTCAGAGTTTTAAACTCTGAAAGGGTTCGTCTGTAATCTGCCTACTGGCCACTGTAATTATCAACAGCTTTTCTCACACTGCCATGTTTTTTCAATAATTCGGCAGCTTGTTCGTAGGAAACAGGAATTTCTCCCATAATCATTTTTACGCCGCGATCTACCAGTTTGCTATTGCTCAATTGCATATCAACCATTTTGTTACCTTTCACCTTCCCGAGTTGAATCATGGTGGTGGTGGTAATCATGTTGAGTACTAATTTTTGAGCAGTGCCGGCTTTCATGCGGGAGCTACCTGTTAGAAATTCGGGGCCCACAACCACGTCGATAGGGAATTTTGCCGTTTGCGAAAGCGGACTTCCTGCATTGCAAGAAATGCTTCCTGTAGTGATATTATTTTCGTTGCAGGCTTGTAATCCTCCAATGACATAAGGAGTTGTGCCTGAAGCGGCAATTCCTACTACGACATCATTTTCATTTATATCGAAAGCTTGCAAATCAATCCAGGCTTGGGTGGCATTATCTTCGGCATTTTCTACGGCTCTACGAATGGCGGTGTCACCACCGGCAATAATCCCGATTACCAAGTCGAAAGGAACGCCGAAGGTTGGCGGACATTCCGAAGCATCCAGAATTCCCAAACGTCCTGAAGTTCCTGCTCCAATGTAAAACAATCGTCCGCCGAGTTTCATTTTGGCAACGATTTCGGTTACTAAAGGTTCTATTTGCGGCAAGGCTTTTTCTACGGCTAAAGGAACGGTTTTGTCTTCCTGATTGATATTAGAAAGTAATTCTTGAACCGACATTTTTTCTAAATGTTCGTATTTTGAGGATTGTTCGGTGGTTTTAGTAAAAGTCATTTTTTTTATTTTTTTGAAGGGACAACTTGCGAGTTGTCTGTACGTTTCATGCGTGAGGGATAGCAGCGGAAATCCTTTTTTACTCCTGTAGCGACAGCGGAAGGAGAAAAAAGATTGTAGCGAATAGCCCGACCCGCTTTTTCAGCGGGTCACGCCCAAATTGTAAAATTATATAAAATACGCCAAGGCAATTCCTAAAATTATCATTGAAACTTTGGCGATATTGAATTTGTGTCCTTCGCTGGTTTCAAAAATAATGGTGGATGAAATATGGAATAATATCCCTATTACAATGGCTGTAATTTCAGTATAATATACGTTTAAGATGGGCATATAATCAGACAAAATAGTTCCTAGTGGCGTCATAATTGCAAAAGTTACCATGAAGAAAAGAATGGCGTTTTTATCCAGACTTGCATTGATAAAAAAGGTGGTCAATATGATGGCGATTGGCAAATGGTGGATGGCAATTCCTATGGCTAAATCATGGTGGTGACTTACGGGAAATCCTTCCAGAAAGGCGTGGATGCAAAGACTGATGAACAGCAACCACGGGATTTGAGTTATTATTTCATGTCCGTGTACGTGACCGTGTTCCGCCCCTTTTGAAAAAAACTCCAATATGATTTGGAATAGGATTCCCAACATAATAAAGATTCCAATGTTAGGATTGGCGCTTTCGTACACTTCCGGTAATAAGTGCATTACCGTCAAAGAAAGTAAAAAAGAACCGCTAAAGGCTAATAATAACTTTAGGTTGGTTTTGTTTTTTGGTCTTAAAACCAATGCGACGATATACCCTATGAGTACGGAAAGTAATGGTAAAAGGTAATTCATGTTTTTTGTTTAACTGTTTATTTGTTGAATAGTTAACATGTTTTATCGATTAACCAAATAACCGATTAACCGAAATTATCTATTTAAAAATCATGATTAGTCGTTCACTATCTGTTTTGTGGAATTTTTTCAATTTGTAATCGCCAAAAATATCCAAGAGGAAAATTCCGGCTTCTTCCATTAATTCCTCAAAATCTTTTAGCGTAAGCGCTTTTACTTTTTCGGTAAAATGGAATTTTTGTCCTTTATCCTCAAAGTCAATTTCCTTGAAAATATGACCGTCTTTTAGATAACGCTTGATATGAAAATCGATCCCTTCGACCGTTTTTGTTTCTTCGGGAACCAAGGTTTCGAGTACTTGGTTGACATTCATGAAGTCAATCACGGCAAAACCATATTCCGAAAGGCTTTGTTTGATGGCTTTTAGCGTGGTTAGATTGTCTTCGTCATTCTCGAAATAGCCAAAACTGGTAAATAAATTGAAAATGGCATCAAATTTCTCCTCAAAAGGTTCCCGCATGTCGTGAACTTTGAAATGCAAGGTTTCATTACTGTTTTTATTGGCTTCGGCAATGCTGTTTTCGGATAAATCAGCGCCAAGTACATTGAAACCTAATTGATTCAAATAAATAGAATGACGGCCTTTGCCACAAGCTAAATCCAACACTTTTGCTTTTTCGGGCAGGTTGAGATAATGCGTCAGATTGTCCATAAAAATCTGGGCTTCTCTATAATTTCGTTCTTTGTAAAGGATGTGATAATACGGAGTGTCAAACCAAGAGGTGTACCAGTTTTCAGTTGGTTTTTGTTGATTTTCAGTTGGCGGATTTTGTGCTGCAGACATTTATTCTTTTTCAATTAATTCGATTGATGCAAATTTAGTGTATTTTTGCAACGAATACTTGATTTTACAATGGAAAATAATTTTAAAATGGTTGCCAAAACCTTTTTTGGTTTTGAAGAAATATTAGCGAAAGAATTGCAAATGCTGGGCGCACAAGATGTGGAGCAAGGTGTGAGAATGGTGAGTTTTAAAGGAGATAAAGGGTTTATGTACAAAGCGAATTTAGCGTTGCGTACGGCTTTGAAAATCCTGAAACCTGTTTATTTTTTCAAGGCAAATAATGAACAGGCTTTATACAAAGGTATTTCGGGAGTGAATTGGTCTAAATTATTGAATGCCAATCAGACTTTTGTGATTGACACAACGGTACATTCGGAATATTTTAATCACTCGGAATTTGTTTCCCAGAAATGTAAAGATGCGATTGTCGATCAATTTAGAGAAAGAACAGGGCAACGACCAAGTATTGACAAAGTGCATCCTGATTTGAGAATCAACATTCACATCGATAAAGACCAGGTTTCGGTTGCACTGGATACTTCCGGGAATTCATTGAACCAACGAGGGTATAGAACCGCTACCAATATTGCTCCTATAAACGAGGTACTGGCTGCAGGAATTCTTTTGCTTTCGGGTTGGGATGGTCAAGGTGATTTCTTGGATCCGATGTGTGGTTCCGGAACATTTCTAGCCGAAGCCGCTATGATTGCCTGTAATATTCCGGCAAACATCAATCGTAAGGAATTTGCTTTCGAAAAATGGAACGATTGGGACAATGATTTATTTGATGCTATTTCAGACAGTTTATTAAAACGTGTTCGTGAATTTCATTACACCATAAAAGGTTATGATAAAGCGCCAAGTGCGGTTCAAAAAGCCAAAGACAACATCAAAAATGCCAATCTTGATGAGTACGTAACCATCGAAGAAAAGAACTTTTTTGATACGGAAAAAACATCTGAAGGAAAATTACACATGGTTTTCAATCCGCCGTATGATGAGCGTTTGGACATTCACATGGAAGAATTCTACAAAAGTATTGGAGATACCTTAAAGAAAAATTACCCGGGAACAAATGCTTGGTTTATCACGGCTAATCTTGAAGCTTTGAAATATGTTGGACTAAAACCTTCGAGAAAAATTAAACTTTTCAATGCTGGCTTGGAGGCACGTTTGGTAAAATACGAAATGTACGAAGGAAGCAAGAGAACGAAGTTTCAGGTGTCAGAAAGTGGAAATCAGGATCAGATTTAAGATATTAGATTAAAAAAAATCATAATTCATAACTCAAAACTCATAATTTATTATGACCAAATTACAAGTACGTGCATTTATATACCAATTGGGTTGTTTTGCAATATTATTTACGTCATTCCGATATATAGTGGATCAATATACCAATTTAATCGGTTATTGGGTTCCGTTGACTGCTTTTGCAGTTGGCACGCTTTTATCACCTAAATTTCAGGCAGTAAAGACTAAAGACGGCGAAAAATTATTTATGAAATGGATTTTTATAAAAGAAATAAAGGAAATGTAATTTTATAAATTACGAATTGCAAATTAATAATTACGAGAATCGAGGAATAATAATTACTAGCTTTTATGAAAGAAAATATTATTCAAATTAAAAGTTATGCTTTTGCTGGATAAAATGGAATAATTGCACCATTTCTTAAATGGACTTATATTCCTTATATGTTGAGAAATAAAAACCATATAAGAAATGTAAGATCATTTAAGTTTTAAAAAGTATTACGGTATACTCTATGTTTAGTTCGTTTTACTCAAAACAAAAAATATCGCAAAGAGAACAGTTGTTTCCTTTGCGATATTTTTTATTTTGAAACTCGAGTAAGTTTTACTTTTTTTGATCTTCTTTTTTGATCTCCACTTTCTTAGGAGTAACTTTTTTTTTGTAAAAAGGTATAAAGTAGGTAACAGTGTAATTAAATCCTACTCCAAAATCTCCATCGTAGGTTCTATTAAATCCAGGAATGTATAGGTTTTTGAAATTATCGGGTTCTTTATTGGTTACTAATCGATTCAAGCGAAGACTGAAACCCATAAATACATTATTGAATACTTTGGCTTTTACTCCTGCCACGACTTCAATCCAACTTGCGGTTAAACCGTTATATTTGTTACCTGATGTAATTACAGGGACTTCACCAAAATATGGATTGGCATTGTAAATTTTATAAGTGTTTAACTGTTGGCTAAAAGTACTCACGCCATATCGCATGCCTATGGAAATGATGTTTTCCATATCCAACCAGTTTTCATAGCCATTGTAATCAAAACCGACTTTTAAATACGAACCTTTGGTTGTAGTATTCAATCGGTCATCATCCGTCGTTTTATTTTCATTTCCAACTTCGGCTGTCAAGAAATATTTTTTTGTCAAGCGATAATCACCTACTAATTCTAGACCTTTATAATCTTTGTCATATAAGGCACGAGTCAATTTGTATAAATCAACACCTACACGAAAACCGTAACGATCTGTTTTTACAATGGTATCGTTTTTTTTTTCTTCCGGAAGTTTTTTAGTTATTGGCTTTGGAGCTTCAGGAATCACTTCATCCATTTTTTTTCTTTGGATGGTGTCAGTATCTTGCGCTTGTGCCAAAAATAGAGACAACATGAAGCAAAAACTAAAAAAATATTTTAAGGTGTGTGTCATTTTCGTTATCTATATTACTTTTTTCAACCGAGATGTATTGTATCCATTTTTCATCAGGAACCGCTGCATCTGTATGGGTATAAGGATTTGAAGTGTTTAACGTAAAAAGCGTCTTAAAACCGCAAGCTCTTGATACAAAAATATCGGCTCTGGTATAATCGAACTTTATATTGTCTTCGTTTACCAATGCTGGATTTGCATTTCCTGAATTCAGTGTAAAATTATAACTGGTGGTATCCTCGTTGGTTTTCAATGGAATAGAAATGGCGTTTCCGCTAGTCAGGTATTTTGATTCACCGGTTGCACTCGTATTAAAAATAATTCCATCGGTCATTCCTGCACCAACCACTTTTAGATTCGTCACGTTTTTCAAAACCGCGGGATTCGTAATATCATAAAAGGTAATGACCAGTCTGGGCGTTGTAGGAGTATTGGCATCGCAAATATCATCTTTCTCACAACTGAAGAATGATAATGCCAAAACCAATAGCAATAAAAATATTTTTTTCATAAGAGTAAAATTCCAAATTTCAATAGCGATGACAATATCAAAAATCAATTTCAATAACAAAAGTCAATGTCGAAAATCAATAGCAATGACAATATCAAAAATCAATTTCAATTTCAATAACAACAACTGCTAACTGCGACTGAATACTGATCATTGAATTATCGTCTTTCCAAAAGTACTACATTTTCAACATGGTGTGTTTGTGGAAACATATCTACCGGACGTACCCGGGTTACTTTGTATTTTTCATCCATCAAAGCCAAATCACGTGCTTGTGTAGCCGAATTACAACTAACATAAACCACTTTTTCAGGAGCAATTTTCATAATTTGTTCAATTACATCTTTGTGCATTCCGTCTCTTGGCGGATCCGTGATAATCACATCAGGATGACCGTGTTGAGCGATGAAACTATCGTTGAAAACAACTTTCATATCTCCTACAAAGAACTCACAATTGGTGATTTCATTGCGTTCTGCATTTAATTTAGCGTCTTTAATGGCTTCAGGAACACTTTCCACACCAATAACTTTTTTGGCGTTTTTAGAAACAAATTGTGCAATCGTTCCCGTTCCGGTATATAAATCATAAACGATTTCATTTCCTGTAAGTCCAGCGAAATCTCTCGTTATTTTGTATAATTCATACGCTTGATCCGAGTTGGTTTGGTAAAAAGATTTCGCATTAATGCTAAATTTCAAACCTTCCATTTCTTCCAAGATGTAATCTCTTCCTTTGTATAATTTAATGTCGGTATCGTATAAAGTATCGTTGGCTTTGTTATTGACAACGTATTGCAGCGAAGTAATCTGAGGGAATTTTTCGTAAATATGGTCTAAAAGTAATTCTCTGTTGGCTTTGTCGTTTTCAAAAAACTGAATCAAAACCATAATTTCACCGGTCGAAGCCGTTCGTAACATCAAAGTTCTAAGCAATCCTTCGTGATCTCTTGGATTAAAGAAAGTCAAACCATGCGCATTGGCAAAATCTTTAACTTCGTTTCTAATCGCATTCGAAGGATCTTCCTGCAAATGACATTTGTTGATGTCCAGAATTTTGTCCCACATTTTCGGAATGTGAAAACCAAGTGCGTTTCTGTTTCCTAAATCTTCGGTGCTGTCAATTTCTTTTTCGGTTAACCAACGACTGTTCGAAAACGAAAATTCCATTTTGTTTCTGTAAAAAAACTGTTTTTCCGAACCTAAGATTGGCTCAAATTCCGGAAGTTCTATTTTTCCAATGCGTTGCAAATGGTTTTTTACCTCATTTTGTTTGTAATACAACTGTTGGCTGTACTTCATGTTCTGCCATTTACAACCGCCACAAACACCAAAGTGCTCGCAAATAGGTTCTACACGATGCTCTGAATATTCATGAAAATGAACCGCTTTTCCTTCGTAATAGGCCTTGCGCTTCTTGAAAGTCTGCACATCAACCACATCACCCGGAACCACATTCGGGATAAAAACTACTTTTCCGTCGGGAGCCTTTGCTACCGATACGCCCTTTGCACCAGCATCAAGGACTTTTATCTGATGAAAGACAACTTTGTCTGTATTTTTCTTTGCCATAGCGCAAAAATAAGCGTTTGAATGGTTTTATAAATTCAAATTGGGAAATATTTTTAATATCAAGTGTTTTTTATTTGAGCCCAATCCCGCTTTCCGCTGCAACCCCGACCCCAATGTCATTAAGTTAAGGGGTTTTACAAGTCAGTTCGAGGCTTAATTTTTTTACAAAAAAAAGCAATATATAATGACGTATTATACCTATCGTCTGGACATAAGTCTAAAAATAAACACGAATTTCACGAATTGCCACGAATTCATTCGTGAAATTAATTACACGAACTGTATTAGCCGCATAGATTTGTGAAAATTAGTGGAATTCGTGTTCAAATTTAACCTTTACTATTTGTGTCCATACGATAGGTTTTATATTAGTTTTGAAAAAACGTCAATGGTAGTGATTTTGAATAGTAATGCGATAGCTTTACTATTCAAAATAGTATCGTGAAGTCTTTAATATCAAAAGGTTCTCGATACTTCGTATAAATTTTCTATCGCAAATTTTTACTCAACTCGAACTGACGAATCCTTAACTTAATGACATTGGGCTCGTGCTTGTGGGGAAACCGCTGTTTCAAGCTGCACTTCTTTTGTTATTTGTCGTCACTTGTTTTATTTTTTGTTTTCTGTTACAAACCAAGATGCAATAAATGCTGTAAATGTCCCGAAAAGTCCAACACCAGCAGTCATTAAGATTGCTGAAATTATTCGTCCTTCGCTTGTAACCGGAAATTTGTCACCATAGCCAACTGTCGTGATTGTAACATAAGCCCACCAAATTGCATCTTCAGCAGTTTTAATATTACTGTTAGGGTCATCTTCAACTTGTAAGATTGCAATGGATGAAAAGATTACAAGCAAAACAGCAATAATAAATACCGAAGTCAATGCTCCTTTTGCTTTGTTTGCAAAAATGTGATTTACAATTTGTCTTGTCGAACGAAATGCTCTTACCACACGAAGTAATCTTATGAGCCGTAATAGTCTACCTGCTCGAAAAAAACCAACCATTGGAATGCTTGAAACTAAGTCAATCCATCCCCAATGCATAAATTTTAATTTGTTCTCAGCCTTGTAAAAACGAATGCAAAATTCAAAAAAGAAAAATACACAAATAGTGTTGTCAATAACGTTTAATAGGAGCGAAGTTTCAGTAGGAAGAACATAAACAGTATCAATTATTAAGGCTCCCAAAACGTATATTGATAAGATTATTACAGTTAAATTTAATAATCCAATTTTATTATCGGAATTATCAATGCTTATTTCTACCATTGTTTCTGCTTTTTCTATGCTCACAATTTTGTAATTTGTTTGATTTTTGGTTACGTTATCGGCTGACTCGCTTTGCGACTTGATGAGCTGTCTGCAAGTTAGAAATATTAATGGAAGAACAAACTTCTGGTTTGTGCTAAACTTATTTTAGAAGAAAACCCTTCAGATTCTATTGGGGAATTTGCAGATTTGATTTGTCAATCGACCGATCAACAGTTTGTTTTCATTGAAACATTTATCAAACTGATTAAGGATGAAGATGAAATTTCAAAAAAAGCACTTGATACTAAAAACGTACAATTATCGGCTGTTTTATCTCTTGTCGCCGAGCAAGCCGCACAAAAACTGGCAAGTAAAAAGATTAAATTGATTCCAGTTGAGCTTTAAGTAGTAAAAACGATATAATGTCGTGTTTTGTTTTTAAAAAAATTGCTTTAATTATTTGAAAAACAAATAATTAAATAGTTTTAATAATACGACAACAAATCGTTCCAATTACTTAAATATTCATTAAAAAATCAAATTTTAGCAACTTCGGGCTGTTTTTCATTTAGCTTTACAGCTTCTTGGTCTACTGTAACTTTAATAGCGTCATAGTTGTCGGATTGAAAGCTAATTAATCCAAAAGAAGTTTCTCCTTTTTTAATGACCTTACCATTAATGTTGTAATCGTTCAACTCTGTTTTAAATTTTTTGTTAGCATTACTCGCGGCAATCATATTTCCAGCAGCTAAACCAGGTCCAAGTAACAATCCAACTGGAGTTGAACTCGTTTGTTCAGCGACTCCGTATGAATTAGTTTCTGTAGTGTAAAAATTAATTGGTGATAACAGTAAATAAAATAAGTAGGATGCTGGGCTTTGTTTTAAAGATTTAAAAGTTTTTTCATTTTCCAATAGATATAATTCATTTCCATTTTCAAAACTCAATTTAATATCTCTTCCAAAAACTAAATCTTTTTCGGTGTTGTTTTTTATTTTAACCGCTACTAATCGGAGTCCTTTTTTAGATTCCTTTTTTGCGTATTTTTTACTTAACAAATCGTATTTGTATTCCATCGTAACTCCATTGCTAGTGTTGTTAGAAATATAATTCAGTGTTGTCGGTTTAATCATTTTGTATCCAGAAGCACAGCTGTTTAGTAGTACTGCAATCGATACAAAAAAAATAATTTTTGTTAATTTCATTGGTTGGTTTAGGTTTTTGAAATTTTAACAATAAATTATTGACGTAAACATAAATAAAATACTACAATAAATTAAAGTTATTTATAAAAAAATTCTTGCTTTTTTATTCATAATCATTTTCGCAATTCTATATGTATAGTTTAAATTATATTTTTCTGAATTTGTTTTTTAAATTTTCGTAAAAAAAAACGCTGTTCTTGAAAGTATTTTTTGATAAATAAAGTAAATTTGAGAAAGCTAAAAAACTATAATTATGAAAAGAAATGCAACCGCAGTTTGGATTGGTTCACTGAAAGAAGGAGCCGGGAAACTTACAACACAAAGTAAAACTTTAGAAAATACGCAATATTCGTTCAAATCCCGTTTTGAAGAAGGAGTAGGGACTAATCCAGAAGAACTGGTTGCTGCAGCGCACTCTGGTTGTTTTACGATGCAACTTTCTGCTTATATTACCGAAACCGGTTTTGAAATTGAAAGCATCGAAACCAAATGCGATATTGATTTGGTCGAAGGAACGATTATAACTTCACACTTAACGGTAAATGCAAAAGTGAAAGGAATAACGGATGCAGTTTTTCAGGAATTGGTTACAAAAGCAGAGAAAAATTGTCCCATTTCTAAACTATTGAATGCAGCAATTTCTACTACAGCTACATTAGTGTAAAAATAAGAATTCATAAAAAGGCTCGATTTACAATTAAATCGAGCCTTTTTATGTTACAGCTTTTTTCGGTCGTTTAATTATAGTTATTCACTTCCTCTTCTTTGAAATACTTATACAACATCGCCATTAATTCGTCCTTCTTGACAGGTTTTGAAATATAATCATTACATCCTGCTGTTATTGCCTTTTCTTTATCACCGGTTAGCGCATAGGCTGTTTGTGCAATAATGATTACATCTTTATTAAATTTTCGTATTTTTTTGGTGGCTTCATAACCGTCCATTACGGGCATTTGAATATCCATCAATACCAAATCGATATTAGGGTTATTATGACAGATTTCAACCGCTCCAATTCCGGTTTTTGCCTTTAAAATTTCTTTACCAAATTTCTTTATTGCTTGTGTAAGTAATTTTCCTGATATTTCGTCGTCTTCGGCAATTAATATTTTCAGGCTTTTAATTTGCTTTTCTTCATCACGCACCAAATCAGTAATTTTTACCACCTCTTTTACTTCCTGTTCACAATTGTAAGGAATGGTAAAATAAAATATGGAACCTTTTCCAATTTCGCTTTCTACCCAAATTTTCCCGCCTAACATTTCCACAAAAGCTTTTGAGATGGATAAGCCTAATCCGGCTCCTTCATAATTTCGGGTTAGCGATTCACTACCTTGTCTGAACCTTTCAAAAACGATTTCCAATTGTTCCTGCCGAATGCCAGTACCTGTATCCTTTACAAAAAATTCCAGTTCAAAGGGTTCAAAAAGATAGCCAGACATGCCCGCTGCCCTTGGTTTGGCAGGCTTTAAGTTATAGCCAAATTCAATAGAACCGCTATGGGTAAATTTTATAGCATTTTTAACCAGATTGGTAAGAATGGCATAGATTTTCTCACGGTCTGTTTTAATCAGGGCCTCTTTTGATGGTAATGTGTTTTTAAAGGAAAGCTGCATGTTTTTAGCATCAATCTCTGGCTTAAAGAAGGTATAGATGTATTCAATCTGCTGGTTGATATTTGTTTCTGAAATTAAAATTTTCATCGATCCCGATTCTATCTTCGAAATATCAATAATATCGTTGATGATATTGAGCATACGCGTACCACTTCTCTCTATAATGCCAATATACTCTTGCTGTTCTTCACCCGTTAAGCTAGGTTCTTTAAGCAATTCGGCAAAGCCCAGAATACCGTTCATAGGAGTACGGATCTCATGGCTCATATTGGAAAGGAATGCCGATTTTAGACGGTCGCTTTCTTCGGCTTTTTCTTTGGCGATTATAAGTTCCTCTTCAATCCGCTTACGCTCGGTAATATCTTGAATGGTACCAATCATTTTTATTGGCTGATTTTTTTCATTATAGAGTACTTCACCTAATGCGTGAACCCATCGTTCTTGTTTATCGTTTTTTCGAATAATTTTATATTCTTTATCAAATTTGCATTTATGTGCAATTACTTCATTCCTAAAATAATCCAGTATTATTTGTAGCCATTCCGGATGAACAATCGAATTCCAATCCTGTGTTGATTTATCATAATTAGAATTAATCCCCAAAATAGCATCTAAAATATCGGAACTTGTCCAAGTACCATTTTCAATGTTTATAATATAAGTGCCAAGACGTGCAATTGTTTGTGTTTCTTTTAAAAACATTTCGCTGTTCTTTAACTTCTCTTCAGCCTGTTTGCGTTCGGTAATGTTACGGGTG
The DNA here is from genome assembly GCF_048276375.1 of Flavobacterium sp. ZB4R12. Taxonomy (NCBI): domain Bacteria; kingdom Pseudomonadati; phylum Bacteroidota; class Flavobacteriia; order Flavobacteriales; family Flavobacteriaceae; genus Flavobacterium; species Flavobacterium sp. ZB4R12. Next base: position 181,665 of record NZ_JBLNKS010000002.1, read on the forward strand.
TGGGCGAGGTGTACCATCTTGCCGTGGTACTGCAAAGGCACAGCGTTGGTCTCCAGCCAGTGACGCGCACCATTAAGACCCATCAATTCGAATTCCATTTGTACGGATTCGCCGGCAATTACCCGTTTATGCATTTTGATAAAGGCGCTGCGGTATTCAGCGGTGATGAGACCAAAGATCTCTTGCCCAGCTACCTGTTCCATTGAATCAGCCTCGATTATAGCTAACCCAGCCGGATTCATGAGTAACAATCGACCCTCTGCATCCACTATCTTGATGCATTCGGGCTCCGCTTCGATGATAGTTCGCAGGTGGTATTCGCTTTCGATGAGCTTCTTCTTAGCATGTTTGCGCTCGGTGATATCCCGTATTGCCCCATCGATATGGTTTGGATTGCCATTGGCATCGAAAACTAAACGGGCGTTAATTGAGACATGCTTTATTGTGCCGGTTTTTGTCTTAAGTTTTAATTCATAATCCCGGAGTTCTCCATTTTTCATTATTACGTTAAGCAGTATAATTCTGTCGTCAGGGTTATAATAGAGATTATGCACGGGGGTGCCTATGATTTCATCCCTGACGAATTCAGAGAAATATTTAATTGATGGACTTATTTCGAGAACAATCCCTGCAAGGTCAGTTTGATAGAATACGTCTTGTATATTTTCGAAAATGGTGCGGTATTTTTTCTCGCTTTCTCTTAACTCATTTTCAGTAAGTCTGTGTTTTGTGTTGTCAGACTTAAGCATTTCATTTTTAGCATTTATTATAAATAAAAAAAGGAATGCCAATAGCAATGACACAATTAACGCACCGGATTCAATTATTTTGAATAATAAGATAGTATCCCATGCCTTTGCGTTAAAATCCATTGCAAATACGGCAATGGTCTTTCCTGTAACTTCATCTTTTATAGGAATAAGCACGCTTATCCATGTTCCCCATCTATCGGTAACGGAATCTGTAACAAATTCTTTTCCATTGTCAAAAGGTAGGCTATAAGCCAAGTCAGCTTCCGTATATTCCTGTCCGGGAGGTGAATAATCTTTTGATTCAGCAGGTTCGGAATCTGCAATAAAGTATATTTTTCCGTTTTGTTTGGTATATATATAAGCAAATCGGGCTTTGGTATTGACGCTAATTATTGCTTTCAAGGTATTTTTTATAACCTTATACTGCGGGGTATCAATATCGCTTGGTTTTCCTTTAAGTGTTTTTAAATTCTCTTTTGGCAACATTATTTCAATGGATCTTGCAATTTGCAATACTTCGTCAGCCTGGTCATTTTTAAATTGTTTCCAGGTGTAATGGAAATATATCACACCTAAAATTAGAATTAGGAATAACACTGTTTTTTGTAAGGTTACTTTTTTTAGTTTAATTTTTTTCATAAACACCTAAGATTATCGTTTATTTAATTATACGGTACTGTGATGATTGTCCCGATAGCGTTGTAAAGGATTCTATAGTTGTGCGAATTGATTTTTAGCACTCTACAAACATAGTGATTTTCCTTACTAAAATCTAATGATAATTATTAACAAAATAACACTTGCAATTCTTTAATACTTTGCTAACGAACAAGAAACGATATTTGAGATAAAATATATTTTCCATTATTGGCTTAGTAAACTGTTTTCCGAAATTTGATGATTTATTGTCTTTTTTTTGAATCTAACTATGAATTTTATTTCATAACGATGTTTTTGGTGTGTCGCTATTTTCGGACAGCTAATTCATAAAAAAGGCTCAATTTAAGTTAAATCGAGCTTTTTTATGAATTTATAAATCACACAGGTTTTCTTTCTTTCTTTCGTAACAACTCATTACCAAAGCTGATGTACTTCGGGCTTGATATAACGCTCATAAATTTCATTCATCGCTGCAATTTTTTCATAGGTCAATTTTGGCAAATCGTAAACCGATAAATTGGACAATACATGACTTTCGTTTGATGCGCCAGGAATAATGCAGCTCACTTCATCAAAACTCAAAATCCACTGCAAAGCAATAGGAGCCAGATTTGTTGCTTCAGGAAATAAAGCTTTCAATTCTTCTACTGCTTTTAATCCCAGTTCATAATTAATTCCAGAGAATGTTTCGCCTTTGTCAAAAGCTTCTCCATTTCGATTAAAATTACGGTGATCTTGAGTGTCAAAAGTTGTTTTAGCATTAAATTTTCCTGTCAGAAGTCCGCTGGCTAGTGGAACTCTTGCAATGATACCAATATCACGTTTTAATGCTTCTTTGAAAAATAGTTCGGCTGGACGCTGACGGAAAAGGTTAAAAATAATCTGTACCGTTGTTACATTTGGGAATTCAATAGCTTTTAGTCCTTCTTCCACTTTTTCGACACTGACACCAAGATTTAAAATTTTTCCCTGCTCTTTTAAACGGTCAAACATTTCAAAAATTTCCGGACGGTAAAATACTTCGGTTGGAGGACAATGCAATTGTATTAAATCCAATGTTTCTAAACCGGTTCTTCTCAGGCTGTCTTCTACGAATTTTTGTAGCACCTTAGGCAGATAGCCTTCATTGACATGCGGATTGATGTGTCGGCCACATTTGGTAGCGACATAGATACGTTCAGAACGGGAACGAACTACTCGGCCTACGGCGGTTTCACTCAATCCATTTTCATAAACATCAGCAGTATCAATAAAATTCACGCCATTATCGATAGCAGTATTGATTAACTGATCTGCGGTTTTATCATTAAAAGGAGAACCCCATTTTCCGCCAACTTGCCAAGTGCCAAGCGATATTTCGGAGATTTCAAAATCTGTTTTACCCAGTCTGCGATAGTTCATTTTTTAGTATTTATTTTTTACAAGAATCTATTTTTGTTACAATAGCTCGTTAATATGTAGGTTTAAAAAAAAGAGGATTTATTTCAATGCTAATGTTATTGCTTCTTCGGCAAGTGGCGCCATGATTTGATAGCCTGCTTTGTTGGGATGTACGCCATCATTTGAATAGGAGGCCAGCAGCCCTTTTCTTCCGTCTATCATTGCCGAATAATAATCAAGATATACAATGCCATTGGCATTGGCATAATTTTTTAATAGTTCATTTAGGGCTACAATTTTTTCAGCAGGATTTTGATTGGGTTTCCAAGGAAAATCAAAAGCAGGCAACACGGAACATAGAATCACTTTAATTTGGTTTGCTTTTGCCAATTCGGCCATCGAAAAAATATTGTTTTTGATCATATCTAATGTTGCAGGACCTGTATTGCCGGCAATATCATTTATTCCGGCTAAAATCACCACTACGGCTGGTTTTAATGTAATAACATCGGCTCTGAAACGAACTAGCATCTGGGGTGTGGTTTGTCCGCTAATTCCGCGATTTATATACGGTTTCCCCGAAAAGTATTCGGAATTTACCGTTGCCCAAAATTCGGTAATCGAATCGCCCATAAATACAATCCTTTTTTGTCCTGCTTCTGCTGGTTTGAGATTCATATTTTCGTTTTGGTATTTATTTAAATTTGGCCAGTCCTGAGCCTGTGCTTTTCCTCCCATAAATAGTGCTAAAAATAGAATGCAGTATATTAATGTTATGTTTTTCATTTGTAACGAAATTATAAAGTTGTAATTCAGAAGAGGAGTTTCATTGGATTAAAATAAAAAAATGCTCTTGTTGAAATTGAATCAGCCTTCCTTTTATATCGGAAAGATACTTAAAAGGAAGGCTGTTTTATAAGGTCAAAGTGATTTAATCAAACAAATCCGAAGATAAATAACGATCGCCACGGTCACAGATAATAGCAACAATCACTCCCGATTCTAAAGTATTGGCTATTTTTATGGCTGCTGCAACCGAACCACCGCTGCTCATTCCCGCAAAAACGCCTTCTTCGAGAGCCAAACGTTTGGTCATCTCACGTGCTTCTTGTTCGGTGACTTCAATAATCGTATCTACTTTTGAGCCATCGAAAATTTTAGGTAAATATTCTTGAGGCCATTTTCTGATTCCCGGAATTTGGGAACCATCACTTGGTTGTGCACCTACAATTTGAATTGCCGAATTTTTCTCTTTCAAATATGTAGAAGTTCCTATAATCGTTCCTGTAGTTCCCATAGCGGAAACAAAATGCGTTACAGTTCCGTCAGTATCATTCCATATTTCTGGACCTGTCGTTTTATAATGTGCTTTCCAGTTGTCATCATTGGCAAACTGGTTTAACATGATGTAACCGCCTTCGGCCACTTTTTTATCAGCATAATCTCTGGAACCGATAATTCCCGTGTCAGCCGGCGTTAAAATCACGGTGGCACCATAAGCGCGCATGGTTTGAGTTCGTTCTTTGGTAGAATCCTCCGGCAGAACCAATTCAATTTCGATATTGAATAATTGGGCAATCATCGCCAAAGCAATTCCGGTATTTCCACTGGTTGCCTCAATGAGTTTATCTCCTTTTTTGATTTCGCCTCTTTCCAGCGCGGATTTAATCATATTGTAAGCCGCTCGATCTTTTACGCTGCCTCCGGGATTGTTTCCTTCGAGCTTTAGTAAAAGTTTTACGTTTTTATTTTTTATCAAATTAGTAGTCTCCACCAAAGGGGTATTTCCAATCAGGTCTAATAATTTTTGTGGTTTCATGCTAATTTATCTCTTTTATTTTTACTTCTGTGGTAGTGGTATTAAGTACAATTGAATTTACCGGAATAGATTTGGTAACCCATGCATTTCCTCCAATTATACTGTTTTTACCAATGGTAGTTTCTCCGCCCAAAATAGTTGCATTGGCATAAATACAAACATTTTTCTCCACGGTAGGATGTCTTTTTGCATTTTTCATGTCTTTGCTTACACTCAACGCGCCTAGAGTTACCCCTTGGTAAATTTTCACATGTTTTTCAATGACAGTGGTTTCTCCAATTACAATTCCGGTGGCATGGTCTATGAAGAAAGGTGATGCGATAGTTGCACCTGCGTGAATGTCTGTACCCGTGATACGATGCGCGTATTCACTCATCAATCTGGAGAATAGCAGTAGGTCTAGTAAATACAATTCATGACTTAATCGGTAAATGGCGATTGCGTAAAACCCAGGGTAAGCCAAATATATTTCCTCAATACTGTTTGAAGCAGGATCGTTTTCTAGAATATAGGCAGCGTCCTGATTCAGTTTTTCAAGCACAGAAGGCAAGGTTTCAAGGTATTTGTCCCAAATTGAATCGCATAATGCATGCGGCTTTTTGCAGGCAATTGCTGAGATTTCTTTGAATTGTTGTTCCAGCTCATCGACGCTTTCATTCAAAGGCGCATTGGCATCAAATAGCGTATAGAATAATTTTTCAGCAAAGGCTTCCGTTTTTGTCTTGATTCCGTAGTTGATGGAAAAGTGGCTCTTTAAAGCGCTAATATTTTTGATAATCAGATCTTTTGTCACGATTATAGGTTTGAATTGTTAATTTAAAAGGATAAAAGTAAGGCGTTTTTTAGAAACAGTGGCAACAATAATGCAAAGAAATTGGCAGATTGAATGAGAATGGAATGTTTTTTTTGATTGGTAACATATTTGAACAAATTCTAAAAAAATATAACAAAAAAACGAAGCTGTCTTGGATTATCCGTTTGTTGTTTTGCACGTTTACAAAAGGCTAAAATTTATTAAACTATCGTTTTTGGTTTTTTAGGAATGGTAAAAATAAAACTCGAACCATAGTTTCCGTCAGATTCAATATGAATACTTCCCAATTTTCCTTCGATGATTTTTTTTACAATAGACAAGCCAATACCGGTGCTTTCCTTAATATCTCGGGCTAAAATGGTTTGAAAAACACCAAATACTTTTTCCTGGTATTTTTTAGGAATTCCGGGGCCATTGTCTTTTATGGTAAATTGATGAAAGTCAGGTAATGAAACATAAGTACATTCAATTTTTCCAATAGGTTTGTCGTTATATTTCACTGCATTGCCTATCAGGTTACTGAAAATCTGATGCATTAATATTTTTTCTGCACTAATAATGGGGAAATTGTTGTCAATACTAACTTCAAATCCTTCATTAGGAACAATTGTTTCAACTATTTCTTCCAGCATTTTATGTAAATCGACCTTTTCAAGTTCGATATTTGTTGTTCCAATGCGGGAATATTCCAGAATGCCATTAATTAAGTTTTCCATTCTTAGAATTCTTCCCTGTAATAATTTGAAATTTGAATTTGTCTCGTCAGAAATATTGGTTAAATCTTCAATAATCCATTCCGAAAGACTATAGATTGCTCTTAATGGAGCCTTAAGATCATGAGAAACGATGTAAGCAAATTGATCCAATTCATCATTCTTTTTTTTAAGGACTAATAAGGCATCTTGTAATTTTTTTTCTTCTATTTTTCGGTTAATAATGTCATAATTAAGGATTTTATTCTTGTCCATTATTTTAAATAAAAATAGTGATGTGATTAGAAATAGCAGTACTAATAAACTGGATTGAAATACTTCGAATAGTAAGGCATTATTCCATGATTTTGCGTCAAAATCCATACCGTATACAGCAATGGTTTTACCGGAAACTTTATCTCTTATGGGGATATAAGCACTAACCCATGTTCCCCATCTATCAGTAGAAGGTTCTGTGATAATATCATTTCCGTTATTGATGGCTTTGAAAGTAGGTTCGTCTGCTTCTGTGTATTCTTGTCCGGGAGGAGAATAATCTTCAGAACTCTCAGGTTCTGAATCAACCATGAAGTATATTTTGCCATTTTTCTGGGTGTATAAATACGCAAAGCTTGCCTTGGGATTAACACGGATTATTGCTTTCAGACTATTTTTTAAAGTCTGGTACTCGGGCTTGTTAATATCTGACGGATTTACTTCAAGTATTTTTAAAGCTCCTTTTGGTAAGGCTGCTTCAATAGATCTTGCAATTTGTAATACGCTGTCAGTTCGTTCCTCTTTAAATCTTGTCCAGGTATAATAGAGATAAATCATTCCCAAAATAAGAATGAGAAAAAAAACTATTCTTTGTAATGGTGCTTTTTTAAGGTTAATTTCTTTCATAGATGCTGAAATCAGTATAGGCGTAACTGAGTTTTGGGTTTGATATGACCACAATATTATTTACAATCGGATGAATTTAATACAGTCATAAATTCAAAAATAATGATTTTTATGACTTAGAGGAAGTTTAAATTATTTAATTTATAGGTTACTTTTTTAACAATCTAAAAATCAATTTTTTGATTCGTGATAAGTTGCTCTCTGTTTCGAAAAAATAAAATCATCACTTAATAGTGTTTGTAAAAATACCCGGCAATCATAAATAGGCCATTAATGATTGCCATTCCAATGATGTATTTTTGATAATTATTTCGTTTATCAACGAAATGCAAACCAACAATTCCTAAAAATAATAGCGTTGTAAATAGGGCAGGGTACATCTTGAAAGCAGCTGTAAAATTGCCTTGTAAAAGCAACAATAATCCTCTCTGAAAACCACAGCCCAAACACTCTATTCCAAAGAGTGTTTTGCTTAAACAAGGGAGCATATATTTTTCTAAATCCAATGGTTTTTTGTTTTTACAATTTTACGAAAAAATAAGAAACGGTTGAGATAATAAATTGATGCAATTTTAAATTCATTACTTTTGGAAACTGATACCTAAAGAGATGAAAAAGTTTTTAATTCCCATAATGATTATTGCAATCATTGTAGCTTTATACGAGCAAGTAAAAGTAGAGAAAAATATATATGTGATGGTAGTGGCAATTGTTGTTTTTATGTTTGGAATGATGCAATTGAGTGCCAAGACGCCAAGTAAGAATCAAGATAAAGAAGATGAAAATGTTTAGTAAAGGAGATAAAGTTTCAGTGCTTGATGAAGCCATGAACGGAGTAGTGCTTTCAGTGAAAGATAACCAAGTTACGATAGAAACAGAGGATGGTTTTGCGATGACATTTTTTGTCAATGAATTGCTTAAAATAAATGATTCCAGTAACTTAATGGATTCTATTAGAAGAATTAATGTAGATGAAATTTCGAAAGAGAAAGAAATCCCAAAACCACGAAGTTTTGTTAAAGAACGCAAAGATAAACATGAGATTTCAGCTCCGGAGTTCGATTTACACATCGAAAAATTAGTTTCTAATAAGCGCGGAATGTCTAATTATGATATTCTGACCTTGCAAACTGAAACGGCAAAAAGACACATAGAATTTGCCATTCGCAATCGCATTCCAAAGATTGTTTTTATTCATGGTGTGGGTGAAGGAATCCTAAAAGCAGAGCTGGATTTTTTATTGGGTCGTTATGATAATATTGCTTTTCAAGAAGGCAATTATCAAAAATACGGCCAGGGAGCAACAGAAGTTTTTATCAAACAAAATAGTAAGTAAGGTCTTTTTTTTGAGTTTGTAATAAGAAAAAAAGCGTCCCATTTTAAGCCAATTTTCATTAGAAAATTTTACTTAAAATGGGACGTTTTTTTGAATATAAAATTAGCCTGATTTTAGGCTTATAATTGGGTTTAAATTGTTGTCAAAAGTTCGCCATAAATATAGCTGTCTCCAAGTTTGAAATCGTTGTTCCCTTTCTTCATAGTAACATTTTTAAGCACGATAGTATGTTTAAACCCAGTGCCAAAAGTAGTGGTAGTTACTTCAACAATTCCACTCACATTTGATACCCCTGAGACAGCTATCCATTCTTCACTTATTGCAGGAGTTGTTGGAAAAGTAGTGTTGCAAAAATAGCTTGATGTAAGCAATCCAGAAAACAATCGATAGGTAAGCTTGTTAACAGTTGCGCTTATAAGTCCGGTTCTTGGAGCATTTAAAGGCGTTGCATCATTAACAATCAAAGCAGGATCAATGTCCAGTATGAGTGCTTCACTACTGGTATAATTATAAATTTGTTTCGAAGTACTGCATTGTTCTACTGTTTCATCAAATAGAAAAGGCAATGGGGTTGCTGAGGTGACATAATCTCCAAAAGCAAACGTTTCATAAACCTGAGTACCGCTGCTTTTTGCAAAAGTGATATTTTTGAAAACTATATTATGATTGTATCCGGTAATTTTGGTACTATTATCAGTAGTGTTTGTTGTTTTTACAGCAGTAGTAAATATTTGAATTTTACCGTCTGTAGCAGTCCATTGATCCGTTACAATAGGAGTTGCCGGAGGAATAGATTCACAAATGGTTGAAGAGGAAACCGTTCCGTCATAAAAACGATATACAACCCTATTGGTAGCGCTAATGTCTATTATCGTAGGTGTGTCAGCTAAACTGGGTTCGTTTTTGAAGGAATTTTCAGGAATTTCGAGAAGCAACGATTCCTTATCTTTCAGTTTATAGATGATATTTTTAGTAGTGCAGCTTTCTGTTGTAGCATCTTCAAAACTAATGGTCTCTAAAGTCAAATCACCATCATCACAACCGTTTAGCAGCAATGTAAAAACCAATAATCCCAGTAATCGTTTCATGTTTATAATATTTGAAACAAAAATAGAATTTTTAATTTGTTCCAAATACATTCCTATTCAAAATCATCGAATTTAACAGCATATTGGGTTTTTAAATTTCTAATAAAGACCATTAAAGCTTTGTTTAAATGGAAGGCATCGGGAATTTAAAGCGAATAGAAATCATTATCTTTGCCTGAATTTAATACTGAATATGAGAATTAATAAATATTATTTAGCCGCTTTTTCTGCCTTTTTTATCTGGGGGTTTTTCAGTTTAGCATTAAAACCGTTACATAATTACCCGTCTTTAGACATTTTATTTTACCGCGTTTTTTTTAGTGTTGTCGTGATGGTGCTTATTAATGTTGCTTTCCGACGAAAAGTAATGCAGCAAAACTGGAATCATTTTAAAAATATGACTACAAAAAAGCGAAAAAATGTTGTTGTTTTGACTTTGGGAGGTGGGCTGTTTCTATCCTCTAACTGGTTCGTTTTTATTTATGTGATGAATCATGTTAGTGTAAAAGCGGCATCATTAGCCTATTTAATCTGTCCGATTCTAACCACTGTTTTTGCTTTTTTTATGCTGAAGGAAAAACTGAGTAAATGGCAATGGATTGCAGTAACGATAAGTGTTTTTAGTTGCATTTTATTATCATTCAATCATTTTGAGGATATTTTTTATAGCCTTATTACAGCGGCTACTTATGCTTTGTATTTAGTCAGTCAGCGAAAAAATAGTGAACTGGATAAATTCCTGGTTCTGACCATACAATTACTGTTTGCCGCAATAATTCTTCTGCCGTTTTATCCAAATTATAGTGGAGCAATTCCTATTGAGCCTTTGTTTTATGGCTGTCTGTTAGTTATTGTTGTTTTTTTTACTATTATTCCCTTGTTTTTAAACTTGTACGCCTTAAATGGAATTAATTCGTCAGCGGTTGGGATTATGATTTATATTAATCCAATTATTGGTTTTTTACTGGCCATATTTTATTACAATGAACAAGCAACTTACCTTCAATTATTTTCGTATTTCCTGATTTTGGTCTCGATAGCAGTTTTTAATGAGAAACTGATTTTTCCCAGAAAATCAAAAGGAATACCATCAAAATTGGAAGGCTTAAAATAATTTATAATTTTCAAAAAATGAAAAAAGTATATCTCGATAACGCTTCTACAACTGCTATTCGTGCTGAAGTGATCCAGGAAATGACCAAAGTAATGACGGAAGATTATGGAAATCCATCGTCAACGCATAGTTTTGGACGTAATGCCAAAAGTATATTGGAGCTTTCCAGAAAGTCAATCGCGAAACATTTGAATGGGACTGCGCAAGAAATAATTTTCACCTCCTGCGGTACCGAAGCCAATAATTGGATTCTTCATTCTGCCGTTAAAGATTTGAAAGTAAAACGAATCATTACCAGTAAAATCGAGCATCATGCCGTGTTGTATACGGTTTTAGTTTTGGAAAAAGAATACGGTATTCAGGTGGATTATGTGGCTGTTAAACCAAATGGGGAAATTGATATCACTGATTTAGTGGAATTACTTTCGCAGGAAAAGAAAACATTGGTAAGCTTGATGCATGTGAATAACGAAACAGGAATTGTTTTGGATTTGGAGAGAATAGGGATTATTTGTCAAGAAAACAATGCTTTGTTTCATTCCGATACCGTGCAGTCTATTGGAAAAACAGCAATTGATTTACAAACAGTACCCGTTAATTTTATTGTGGCAAGTGCTCATAAATTTCATGGTCCAAAAGGCGTTGGTTTTGCTTTTATTCGAAAAAATTCCGGTTTGCAACCTCTGTTTTTCGGTGGTGAACAGGAAAAAGGATTGCGGGCAGGAACTGAGGCGTTGCACCAAATCGCTGGAATGGCTAAGGCTTTGGAACTTTCGTATGGTAATTTGGAAACAGAACGGAATCATATTTCGGAGTTGAAAAACTACTTGATAGACCAACTTGAAATTGAATTTCCAGCTTTTGTAATCAACGGAAGCCCCGATGGATTTTACAATATATTGAATGTTTTATTGCCTTTTTCAGAAGATAAAACAGCCATGATTTTATTCCATTTAGATATGAAAGGAATTGCAGTTTCCCGCGGAAGCGCTTGTCAAAGCGGAAGCATAAAACCCTCGCATGTATTAGCGGAAATGCTTTCTAATGAAGATTTGAAAAAACCAAGTTTGCGCATTTCTTTAAGTCATTATAACTCAAAAGAGGACATTGATTTACTCATTGCAGCATTAAAAAGTATTTAGAAAGAACAAATAATCAAAATGAGTGATAATTTCAAAAGACAGATGGGTTACCTCTTGGAAGTGTTATTGGTGCGATTGCAGGATGGTTTTTACATCACGAACAATTGCGTCACAATGCCGAAAGACAAATTCGTAAAACCAGGATTCATATTCTAAGAAAGTAAAAATGGAACATTGGCTTGACAAATAAATCTTAAACATTAATTATCTATTTTAGGTTTCAAAAAACACAATAAAATAGTTTTTATCTAAGGTTTTAAAGGTTAGTTTTCGGAATATTTTTCCATAATTAATCTCGCTTTGAAATAGCATAAGGTAGATTCTGCACCTTGGTTAATGTTGATGTGTTTGTCTTCCAATCCGTCATAAGATGCACCATTTTCAGGATTATACATGATTTGTTTCAGATGATTGTTCCCTAAAAACCAGATGAAAGCCAGTTTTAGCTGGTCTTTGTACTTTTTATTTTTGGTTACTTCATAAAACAAATCCAATGCAATAATGGTAGTGGCTACTTCGATAGGCTGTTCTCCATAGAAGACCCTTTCATTTTCTTTCTTGAACCAACCTCTGTTTGAGATTACTTTTAGTTGACCTTTCATAAAATAATGAGAAAGGAGAAAATCAAAAGTGATGACCGCAATTTTTTTGTATTTAGGATTTTTTGTAACTAAATAACTGTACATCATAGCTTCTGGCAAAACGTTATTCGCATAAGTCATATAATCTTCATACCAACACCAGTTTTCTGCTGAATTGATGTGATAATGATGCAAAAGTTCATCAGCAAATTTTTCTATATTCTGCCTTATACCCTCTTCTTTATAAGCTGAATAATAATGGTACAGTCCTTTCAAAGCATAGGCTATGGCTCTTGGGGATTTAATGTCGTCAATTCTTTTTATTGCTTTATCCCAACATTTTTCTGCCCGTAAAATCATTTCTGCAGGTACCGATTCTCTATGTGCAATTACAGTTCCTAAACTCCATAAGGCTCTCCCGTTTGCATCTTCAAGATTTACTTCTTCGTTTTGTTTTGTTAATTGATTGTCAAAACCTTTGTAATTATCAAACCAACCATTGTTTCGCTGAATGCCTTCTACAAAATTTAAATAGGTATTTGCAAGCTTCAAGGCATGTTTATTTGGAAAAGCTTTGTTATACAGTACCATATTGATTAACGCTCTGGCATTATCGTCTAATGTGTAACCTGATTCAGGATCTGGCTGACTAAATTTTGAAAATTGAAGTATTCCATAATCAGTAGTTAGTTTTTTGATATGGTCTAGTTTTATAGGGGGTAAATTGAATCTTAAATCTTCTTCTCGATTGGTTAATTGGTCAAAAAGTAATCGGTATTGAATAGCAATATTTTCCCAGTTAGTGGCGTGTGACAAAGAAAATGCATTTTTGCCCATCGCTATCCGTTCCTCTTTATTTTCTATCAAGTATAGAATTGCTTTTTTAAATTCTTCTGAGTTTTCAAAACTATTCAAGAGTATTCCGTTGCCATTTACTAATGCTTCAACAGCGTGCGGTATTGGAGTAGAAATAACAGTACAACCACAACTCATGGCATAAGCAAAAGTCCCACTTACGGCTTGATTAGGATCTTTGGAAGAGAACAAATAGATGTCTGATAAAGTTAAGTATTCCAGTAATTGCGACAATTGCAGGTATTCATTAATGAAAATGACATTGTTTTCCAGATGAAGTTCTTTCACAATATCAATAAGGCTATCTCGATATTTTTCCCCTTCATGATGAATTATTTCAGGATGTGTTTTTCCAATCACGAGATAAATTACTTCAGGATGTTTTTTAACAATTTCGGGTAAAGCATGCAATACGGTTTCGATGCCTTTATTTTGGCTGATTAAACCAAATGTGGACATTACTATTTTATCCGAGAAATTATAGTTTTTTTTTAATTTGTCTTTTTGTTCCCATAGTACGCTGTGATTACCGTGAGGAATTACAATTGTTTTGATTTTATCCACATTGTAATCATTAGCCAAAAGAGTTTGTGAGTTTTTAGTGAGTACAATGATACGATCTGATAAATCAGCTATGGCGTAAACTATTTTTTTTCTTTTTTCATCTGGATTTGGTAACACGGTATGAAAAACGGTAACAATTGGTTTGTTTAGTGCTAATATGAAGGAGAGAACATAATCGCCATATTCACCTCTAAAAAGGCCAAATTCATGTTGAATACAAACCAATGCGATATCGTTTCGTTCATTTATTTTTTCAGCAATCAGCCGATAATCGTCTAAAGAAGTAACAGGTAAAATATAGGTTACTTCATTACTATAGTCAAAGTGCTGTTCACTATTTTGCAAAGCGCATACTTCAACAGGCAATGTGTCTCCAAAAACAATTCTCACTGCGTTGACAATGTCATTTGAAAAAGTTGCTATACCGCATTCTCTTGGCGGATACGAACTTACAAGTAGCATTTTTATTCCTCTCTCGAATTTCATGACACTTGTTTTTTAGGGTTGTTTTCTCAATTCGAGAAGCAATTCGTTGATATCTAATTTTGCAACAGCAACATGTTTATCAGCCACACCATAATATATATAAAGGTCATCCCCAAATAAAGCATGACCGGTTGGAAATACAATGTTTCTTACTTCGCCTTCTATTTCCCATTGCTTGGCAGGTGAAAATAGCGGATAAAGTAATCTGGAAAGTTCAATTTCGGGTTTGTCTAATTGCAATAATGCAGCTTTGGCATGGTAGACTTTTCCTGTTGTAGTTTCCTGAACACCATGATAGATTATCAACCAGCCAAATTCAGTTTCTATTGGCGGACCACCTGCACCAATGTAGTTTACCTCAAAGATGTCTTTTGGATCGAGTACGATATGATTGACAAGATTTTTAAGATAATTTTCCCAAAAAGATTCGGTTAAATCATTCCAATCCTCAAATTGTACTATTTGGATTCCGGGCCAAATGCGATGCAACATAACAAACTTCCCATTTATTTTTCTTGGAAATAAAACTACATCTTTATCTCTGAGCAATCTAAGTTCATCTTCCACCAATCCTATTTGTGCAAAAAGGTTATAGTATTGATGGTATTTTGGATTTAACTTATTTTTATTGATGTCACAAAAAGTTACAAAATTTTCATATTCTTGGTAATTTACATGTGGAGTTATGATTCCATGTTTTTCAAAAAGGATTAAATCTTTTGAAGTGGCAAGTGCTCCCATCGCATTGATGCCATCATATGCTGTATAAGTAATGTAATAGGTGTCTTCAATTTTTACAATTCGTGCATCTTCCACACCATGTTTTTCGTAATCGAAATCACGAGTTATTAATGGCTTTTCATGCCGTTCCGTTACTTTAAGTGGACCATCCATTTTTGCATAACCTATGGTTGAGAAGTTACCATGTTCTACCGCTCGGTATAAAACATGAATGGTATTTCCATCCTGATAAATACCAGGATTGAACACGCCGTTATTTTCAAATTCTTTGTCGGTGGGGCTTAAAATTATTCCAAGCTTTTCTATTGTAACCATGATTTGATGTTCTTTTATGTATTTCTAATGCAACAATGTTAATCTCATAAATCTATTTTTTCTGCTCTTTCAATTTTGCTTTTTCCTGTTTTCTAAAATAACCTCGAAATAAGAAATTGTGTTTCAAAGCTTCCATATTTTCATTTAGACGAAAACTGGCTTCATTAATGTTAGTCATCGTAGAATCTATTTTCCGTACTAATTCAGGGTCATTTGAAAGGTAATTTATAGCGCCTTTTCCGTCTTTAATATTTGTAATTGTCGAGTTGAGATTGGTTACAACTTCGTCAATTTTATAACTTGATTCATCTAAATTTTGAACAATTGTTTTCATATTATTGGCTACGGCCGTATCTTTCAAAACACCTATTACATTGTCTTTATTATCCAATGAAGAAATGATTCGGTTTAATTTTGTAACAGATTCCGAGGTTCCTTTTCCTGCAATTTTTAAATAATGTACGGTTTCCTTCAGGTCTTTTGCTAAAATGGAATCTTTAATCAATAAACCCACAGTCCCTTTTCCATCAGTGATTTCCTTTGTGATTTTAAGTAAATCAGCGGTAAGAAGCGATGCGTTTTTATTGGTCACCCCAAGCGTATTAAGCATATCATCCGTACGAACGCGATTTAAGGATTTAATCTCATCTCCGGGGTTAACGGGCGGAAATTTGCCTTTCCCCGGAAGAATGTTTATAATCATGTTTCCTACCAGACCATCGGAACCTATAATGGCAACTGCATCTTTTTTGATATAGGAAAAAATGGTTTTTTCAATAAGCATATCCACTCGAATGATCGTGTCACTAACCATTTCGATTCCTTCAACGGTTCCTACGTTTATCCCTGAGTAGCGCACATTATTGCCTATTTGTAAGCCATTCACGTTATTGAAAATAGCTTTTAAATGGTAGGTTTTTCCAAACATTTGTTGCTTATCGCCAATGAAATAAACGGCTAGTATAAAAATTATTAACCCGATTATTACAAAAAGCCCAAGGCGTATTTTTTGTGATGTCGTTTTTTCCATTTTTACTCTTATTTAAAAAATGCTTGTACTTTAGGATCAGTTGAGATTGATAATTCCTCAAAAGTGCCTTCGATATAATTGATGCCATCTACCAATAAAATCATTCTGTTTGAAATCACTCTGGCGCAATCCACATCATGGGTGATGATAATTGCCGAAGTGTTGTATTTTTTCTGGATGGACATCATTAATAGCAAAATTTCTTTTGCAGTGATGGGGTCTAACCCAGTAGTTGGTTCGTCATAAAGAATAATTTTAGGTTGGAGAATTAAAGTTCTTGCCAAAGCAATCCTACGTTTCATTCCCCCCGAAAGTTCTTCGGGCATTAAATTTATAGTATGAGCCAAACCTACATTTTCCAATGCTTCCATAACCAATGGAGTAGTGTCTTTTATTTTTCCGAATTTTTTTTTATGACGTCTTAATGGGAATTCCAGATTTTCTCTGACTGTCATGGAATCATAGAGTGCGCTTCCTTGAAAAAGAAATCCAACTTCTGTCCGAAGCTCGTCTAATGCTGAATGGTCGAGTTCACTAATATCTTTTTCCATCACTACGATAGAACCACTGTCATGCTCTTCCAATCCAATTAGGCATTTAATCATTACGGATTTACCGGAACCTGATTTTCCCATGATAACTAAATTTTCACCTTCATACAAAACCATATTAAAACCATCCAAAACATGATTATCACCATAGCTTTTTTTTAAGTCTTTGATTTCTATAATAGGTTTTTGATTTTGTATTGGAGTACTCATAATCAGTTATAAATCATAAAAAATATCGGTAACAAAAACAGCAACAAAGTCAATAATAAACAGCAGCATCGAGGTAAAAACCACCGCAGAGTTGGCCGCTAAACCCACACCTGCAGTTCCTTTTTTACAATTATACCCCTTAAAACAACCTACTAATCCTATGGCAAATCCAAAAAAGAAGGTTTTAATCGTTGCGGGGATTAAATCACCAAATTCCAATGCATCAAAAACCTGATTGTAATACAATAAAAAGGACACATTTCCCTTGATATTTTCCACCAGAAAAGAACCAAAAATGGCGATAGCATCTCCAAAAAAAACCAGAATAGGAAGCATAAAAGTGGTCGCTAATATTCGTGTAACCACTAAGTATTTAAAGGGATTTGTACCTGAAACTTCCATGGCATCAATTTGTTCCGTAACCCTCATAGAACCTAGCTCGGCACCAATTCCGGAACCGATGCGTCCCGCGCAAATCAAGGCCGTTATAATAGGTCCAATTTCTCTAATAAGCGAAATGCTCACCATAGATGGCATCCAAGAAACTGCGCCAAATTCCTGCAACGTGGGACGTGATTGTAAGGTAAAAACTAAACCAATAATAAATCCCGTAACGGCAACAAGCAGTAGGGAACGATTTCCCATATAAAAGCATTGGCGAAGAAATTCCTTGAACTCTGAAGGACGTTTAAAAACTTCTCTAAAAAAACGGCCGGCAAAATACGAAAGTTCACCAATTTCAAGTAAAAAAACTTTGAACAATTCGATTATTTTAAAAATACTATTCATAAGCGAATGAATTAATTTTTAACAGAAAATGGCTACTCAAATATACGATTATTTCTATGATTGTCAGATGTTTTACTTGTTGTTCGTCTATTTTTTTGATAGTTTTGTCGAGAAAAAATAAATTTAGAAAAATATGGAAAGATATGGACACTTATGGAACAGTTTTTTTATTTTAACTAATACGATCGTCCTGAAACAAACGAACACAAAAAGTAACATTTCTTTAAGAAGCGAATGGAAAGAACCATTGATGTAAAGAGGAAAATTTTGCATCAATGGCTTTTTATATTATATGACTATCCGTAATGCGGACTAAAATCATTTCGAATACAATTTTCGTCGTTTGTACATTTATAAAGCATAAATATTAGCCCACAGATTGTACAGATTATACCGATTTACACGGATTTTTTTACTTGATGAATCAAACTGTTATTTAAATCTGTGCAAAATCCGTTCAATCCGTGTTATCTATGTGCCATATTTTATCCTTTGGAACATATTGCGGACTGTCATATTATATTATTTAAAAAGGCTCCTGTGAAAAAGGTTGGAATGTATTAACTGAATATTTTATACTAAAATGAAATAAAGAATTATAAGACTATTGCAGTTTATTTATTTCTGTTTTTAATCCATTTCTCAAATTCACCGGACCAAAATATAATACTTGATGCCGCTAAGGTTAGTAGCAACTCATAAATAGTTAGGGGTTGTGTTTTAAAAACCTCGTTAAAAAAGGGCGTGTAAATAATTATAAATTGAAGAATAATAGTGATTGTTAAGGCACCTAACATAGGCTTGTTAGAAAAAAATCCTATTTTGAATATGGATTCCCGCCCGGAACGAATGACAATTACATGTCCCAACTGACTGAAACATAGCACTGTGAATGCCATGGTTTGCCAATGTGTGTTTGCATTGTATATCGCCCAAGCCTGTATTCCAATGGTTACTGCACCCATTAAAAATCCTATCCACAAAATATGTATTGCCATGCCGTTTGAGAAAATATTTTCCTTCGGATTTCTTGGTGGTCGTTTCATTATGTTTGCTTCAGATGGTTCTGAGGCAAGTGCTAATCCGGGTAAGCCATCGGTTACCAAATTGATCCAAAGAATATGTATGGCCAACAGCGGAATTGGTAATCCGAAAAACGGAGCTAAAAAAATGGCCCATATTTCTGCTGAATTTCCGGTCATTATATACTTGATGAATTTCAGGATATTGTCAAATATTTTTCGTCCGTGTTTTACCGCAACCACGATAGTAGCGAAATTATCATCAAGCAAAATCATGTGTGAGGCTTCTTTGGATATTACCGTCCCATTGATACCCATAGCAATACCGATATCGGCATTTTTAAGTGCCGGAGCATCATTCACTCCATCGCCTGTCATGGCTACAAAATGTTTTTTGGATTGTAAGGCGTTAACGATTTTTAATTTTTGTTCCGGGCTTGCTCGAGCATATACCCGCACTTTTTCTACAATTTTCGCAAACTCAATCTGTGTTAATGCTGATAATTCGGAACCTGTTAAAACCAGATCATCATCAGAAGATATGATTCCCAATTTTGTTGCTATGGCTTTTGCGGTAAGTTTATGGTCTCCCGTAATCATTACCGGAATAATGCCTGCTTCTTTGCATTCAGAAACGGCTTGCTTTGCTTCTTCGCGCGGTGGGTCAATCATCCCTGCAAAACCAATAAAGGTTAATTCTGTTTCTATTTCATCTGCATTCAAATTTTCCGGAAGGGAGGAAATTGTTTTCATTGCATATCCCAAAACACGATGTCCTTTCTCAGCCATCTCGTTGGCTTTGAGTTCAAATTCAGGGATAAGCGATTTTTTGTCGTCATTTAATTTGCCAAATAATGCATCAACAGCTCCTTTAGTAATGACAATAATCTCACCGGTTCGCTCGCCATCTTGGTTTTCGAATTGGTGTAAGGTAGTCATGCATTTTCGTTTGGAATCGAATGGCAATTCTGCAATTCGGGGAAATTTTAATTCTAAATCGGCTCGGTTCAAATTTTCTTTGAAAGCATATTGCGCTAATGCCACTTCGGTTGAATCCCCTAACCAATCCCCGTTTTTATCTTTTGAAACATCATTGTTTAAAGCCATTGCGTTGAGCAGTATGTTGCTTTCACCAAAAATGGCATCGTATTTTGGGTCAGCGGTTTCATATACAACTTCAACGGTCATTTTATTCAAGGTAAGGGTTCCTGTTTTATCAGAACAGATGTAGGTAACGGAACCCAGCGTTTCAACTGCTGGTAACTTCCTGATAAGCGCATTGCTTTTTGCCAATTTTTTGGCACCAAAAGCAAGTGCAATGGTTACCAATGCAGGCAATACTTCAGGTATGGCGGCAACAGCGAGTGAAATAGAAGTAATCAACATCGTTAAAACGGATTCTCCGCGTAACCATCCTATAAAAAAAATGATAGTACAGATAATGAGGATGCCTACTGATAATCGTTTGCCAAAAGCGGCTAATCTTTTTTGTAAAGGCGTTGTGGTTTCATCGGTTTGGATCATTTTAGCGATGTGTCCAAGTTCAGTATGCATTCCCGTTGCCACAACATAAGCCAGCGCCCGTCCATTGGTAACATAAGTTCCTTTATAGCCCATATTGGTTTGGTCGCCAAGGCCATAATTTCCTTCGGGAAGTTCCTCTGGATTTTTTTCTACATTGTTTGATTCACCGGTAAGTGCTGATTCATCTACTTTTATTTGATGGGTTTCAAAAAAGCGTATATCGGCAGGAATAACATTTCCCGCTTCAAGTACCACTACATCTCCCGGCACTAAATCGGAAGCAGGAATATCAATCATCTTTCCTTCACGTAAAATACGGGCATGGTTTGCTGCCATATTCTTTAATGCTTCCATTGCTTTTTCAGCCCGATATTCTTGGATAAATCCCACCGTAGCATTAATAATAATGATAACAAGAATGATTATTGTATCTGTAAGATCACCTATTATACCTGAAATTATTGCGGCTGCAATAAGAATGAGAATCATGAAATCAGATAACTGAGAAAGCACCATCTGTACTATTGGCTTCTTTTTTTTATCCTCAATTTGATTTTTTCCGTGTTCGCACAAGCGTTCTGATGCCGTAATATCATCGATACCGGATGGAGTTGTATTTAGCAACTGTGTTATTGCTGATAGCGATAGTAAATGCCAGTTCATCACTTTGTTTTTTTATTTTTTGTAGTACAGTAAGCCCATCATAAGCACATAAACCAACACTATTAAAGCAGTAATCCGTTTCAATAAGAAAGAGTGCTCCTTTAATTATTGGAATAAAAATATATACGGAATTTTATCCTTTATTATTCATTTTGATAACAACAATAAATTCATTTAGTTGATGCTTTCATCTGATGCTAATTTCAATAATAAGGACTTGTTTTTAGATGTGACTGGGGAAGTAAATTTTGATAGCGTTGTTCTATTTAATTGGAATACTTAACAACGGAATGTTTATGTGGTAGGCTATCTTTTTTGTTACACTTTTATGGAATATCCAATTCCAAATTCCTTTTCTTTTTAAAGGATTCATCACTAAAATATCTGTTTTGTTAATTAATATTTCTTCTAAAAGTGTTTTTTCGACATCCTTCCCAACAACATGATTAAAAGTGAACGAAAAATCTTTGAATTGCATCTCAATTGTTTTTTTATACTTTTCATAGTCTTCGTCTGCTGTAAAAAAGTTTATACCCCGATCGATATGTAGAATATTAATTTGCGGATTAAAAACAAGGTTTAGTTCCAACAATGATTGGATAACTTTTTTATCTTTTTTACCGTAATTCGTAGCATAAGTGATATTTTTTGGTACTTTAAATTTATATTTTTCGGGAATGGCTAATACTGGACAAGCGACTTTAGTCATCACCTCTGCGGTAAAACTTCCTATTAACTTTTCTTTTAAGCCGCTGGCACCTTTAGTTCCCATTATTATCAAGTCAACTTTCTTTTTTTTACAAAATTCGGTTATTCTAATTCCTTGTGGCCCTTGATCCACGTGTGTGGAGATAGAAAGATTGGCATTTTTCTTTAAAATAGAGTCTTTGATAGCGTTAAGTCGATCTGTTAAAATTCTATTGGTATCAAGATTTTCCTTATTGCTTAGCGTAAGCGGATAAAAACCACTTTCAAAAGGTATAAAACAATGATACAAAATTAGCGATACATCAACCAGCGAGGTTGTTTTTAAGACATAATGAATCGCGGAATCTGCCGAAAGGGAGAAATCCGTGGGTACAAGTATTGTTTTTATTGAATTCATAATGTTATTTTTTTAATTATGAGATTATTATTCTATAAAGAAATTTTTTACTAAAGCCACAACTTGATTAACTGTCATGATGACAATCATTTAAATTTTTTTAGTTTTGTTTAACTATTATTTTTTTGATCGAAAGTAATGGCAATTTTAATTGATTTGCCATCTCTTCCGTTTTGCTGCTGATAAAAATTTTGTCGAACCAAGATTTTTCATCAGGAAACATAACTAGAATTTGCGGTTTATGTTTTACTAAATATTTTTTTAGTTGCTCAGCCATAGTTTGCTCAAGGGTAGCTTTTTGTTCAATAAATTTAATTTTTTTATAACTAAGCGATTTTATTTTCTTTTCTATTGTTTTCTTTTCGTCATCCGTACTATTGTACCCATAATTCAAATTCAATATTTCAATGGTCGCATCTAATTGTTTTGCGATGGGAATAATATGTTTCAGTTCATTAAAAGTGTTTTTTAAGTCGGAAGCATAAACAATGGTGTCTATTTTCCTGAAACGATACCGCTGTGGAATTGCAAGTACGGGAACGGTTGATTTTGAAATAACACCAGAGGTATTACTGCCAAACAATATTTGTCTTAACCCACTTGCACCATGGGTTCCCATAATTATTAAATCAACCTTAGCTTTTCGGGATACATCTAAAATCGTATCAATGGGATCGCCTATGGTAACCAAGTTATGACAAGATACTTCAACATATTTATTGCACAAGTCTTCTAAATTTTTTTGACTTTCTTTTTTGACTCTGGCATTTTCCTCGGCAATTATTCCGGGAATCCTATTATAATTTCCTAATATTGGAATATATGTATGTAGCAAAACTATTTTGTTGTTTGTCGCTTGAGCAAAGGCATTAGCATACTTTAATGCGTTATTTGCATTGGATGAAAAGTCTGTGGGTATAAGTATTGTTTTCATGATTTTCTTTTTATTTTAATAAAAACACACATCAATTCTATCTTTTTAACCTCTACTCGTATTCAACTGTTTTCAATAATTATAGTAAATTTAGTTTAAAATAATTTAATATTCTAGTGTTGAAATTTGTTTTAAATAATTGTTAATCAATTTATTAGTTCTGTTTTTGTATTGTTGTTTCAATGCCAGAATAGTTTATTTAAAAATTGTTTTTTATTTTGTGCTCCAGTAATTGAGCAATTACCCATGGCCGCTTTAGTAGGTTTTATGATTATGGTTGCCATAGGAACTTTTGAATGGGCTAGTTTAAAAATATTTAATAAAATGCCTAAGCATGATGTTTTTCTGGTTATAATTGTGTCTTTAATCACTGTCTCCATGTTAAATTAGTATATCCAGTATAAAAAAATAATCAATAAGATGAAGAATAAAGGGACTCATATATTGTTTTTAAAAGCAAATTACTAGTATTGATGCTAATGCTGTTTTCTGTTTTTCAAACGGAAGACCCATTTCTCACATTCCACCGCAAAAAACACAATACCTGATACGGCTAAGGTTATTGCCAATTCGAAAAAAGTTAGCGGCTGTGTTCTGAAAATAGCATTAAAGAAAGGAGTGTAAATTATCATCAATTGTAAAACAACAGTCAGAAATAAAGCTCCTAAAAGGGGTTTGTTTGAAAACACTCCAATTTTAAAAACAGATTCCCGCTCCGAACGAATTGCCATTACATGCCCCATCTGGCTAAAGCAAAGCACCGTGAATGCCATGGTTTGCCAATGGGTATTTTCACTGTGTATTGCCCATGCCTGCATCCCAAGAGTTACCACGCCCATCAAAAAACCCACCCATAAAATGTGTATTGCCATGCCACCGGCAAAAATGTTTTGTTTCGGATTTCTTGGCGGTCGTTTCATAATGTTGGTTTCGGCTGGTTCTGATGCCAATGCCAATCCGGGTAAACCATCGGTTACCAGATTAATCCAAAGGATATGTACTGCTAACAGCGGGACAGGCAACAAGAAGAACGGAGCCAGAAAAATAGCCCATATCTCTCCGCTATTACTAGTCATCGTATATTTGATGAATTTCAGGATATTGTCAAATATTTTTCGTCCGTGTTTTACGGCAACTACAATGGTGGCAAAATTATCGTCAAGCAATATCATGTGAGAGGCTTCTTTGGACACTTCGGTCCCGTTAATACCCATAGCAATACCTATGTCGGCATTTTTAAGTGCGGGGGCATCATTCACGCCATCTCCCGTCATGGCAACAAATTGATTTTTGGCTTGCAATGCAGTGACTATTTTTAATTTTTGTTCGGGATTTACACGCGCATATACCCTGACTTTTTCAACAATCTTCTCAAAATCATATTCACTTAGTTTGGCAAGTTCGGTTCCGTCTAACACAATATCTTCCTCCGAAGAAATGATTCCCAAATATTTTGCGATAGCTTTAGCCGTGAGTTTGTGGTCGCCTGTAATCATTACTGGAATAATGCCGGCTTGTTTACACTCTGTTACCGCTTGTTTTGCTTCCTCACGCGGAGGGTCAATCATTCCGGCAAAACCAATAAGCGTTAATGATGATTCTATTTCATCCGCATTTACGTTTTCAGGCAATGAGGGGAGCATTTTCATTGCATATCCTAACACGCGATAACCCTTCTCAGCCATCTCATCCGCTTTGCGTTCAAATTCAGGAATAAATGATTTCTGTTCGTCATTCAGTTTTCTAAATAAAACATCCACTGCGCCTTTTGTTATGACGATAATTCCATTTTCGGTTTGATGTAAAGTAGTCATGCACTTTCGTGTGGAATCAAACGGAAGTTCTGCAATTCTCGGAAACTTCTTTTCTAAAACACTTCTATCTGAATTATTATTGGAGGCATATTGGGTCAATGCGACTTCGGTAGAATCACCCAGCCATTTCCCGTCTTTGTCTTTCGAAACATCATTGTTCAATGCCATTGCATTCAGTAAAGGGTTATTTTCTGAAAACACGGAATTGATTTTGTTATCTGCTGTTTCAAAAATTTCCTGCACGGTCATTTTATTCAGCGTAAGCGTTCCCGTTTTATCAGAACAAATATAGGTCACGGAACCGAGTGTTTCAACGGCAGGAAGTTTGCGGATGAGTGTATTGCTTTTCACTAGTTGCTTTGCGCCAAATGCGAGAGCAATGGTTACAACAGCCGGCAATGCTTCCGGAATGGCAGCGACAGCAAGCGAAATGGAGGTAAGAAGCATCGTTAAAATTTCTTCTCCACGCAGCCAACCGATAAGAAAGATCACGGTGCAAATAATCAATACAACAACTGATAATCTTTTCCCAAAAGCCGCTAATCTTTTTTGCAATGGGGTTGATGTCTCATCGGTTTGAATCATTTTAGCAATACGACCAAGTTCGGTGTTCATTCCGGTTGTCGCTACATAAGCAAGAGCTCGCCCGTTAGTGATAAATGTTCCTTTGAACCCCAGGTTTATTCTGTCACCAAGTGGATAATCTCCTTCGGGGAGTTTTTCAGGATTCTTTTCCACGTTATGTGATTCGCCGGTAAGAGCCGATTCATCCACTTTTATTTGGTGTGTTTCAAAAAAACGAACATCGGCAGGGATAATATTTCCGGCTTCAAGCAATACCACATCTCCAGGCACTAAATCAGAAGCTGGAATATCAATAGTTTTTCCATTGCGCAAAATGCGGGCATTACTGGCTGCCATACTCTTTAAGGCTTCCATCGCTTTTTCTGCACGGTATTCCTGTACAAACCCGACGATGGCGTTGATGACCACAATGGCAAGAATAATTACCGTATCCGTTATGTCTCCCAATATGCCTGAAATAATTGCCGATGCAATAAGAACGAGAATCATAAAATCAGTCAACTGATGCAGTAACATCTGCAAAATGCTTTTCTTTTTTTTATCTTCGATTTGATTTTTCCCGTGTTTGGACAAGCGTTGTGATGCCGAAACATCATCAATGCCTGACGGAGTTGTGTTTAACAACTGTTCTATTTCTAAAAGAGGTAGTAAGTGCCAGTTCATCGTTTTGTTTTTTTACTTTTTATAATATAATAAAGATATCATTAGTACATAGACTAACAGTATTAATGCTGTATCTATGGCGAGTTTCCATTTTTCTTCCCTAAATACAATGCCGGTAATGCCAGTTGCCATGATGATGATTGTACTAAGCGCAGCTATGATTATGGCTTGTAAAAAGGAAAATAGGTCCTTTTGTGTACAGAATATCATTAAGTGCCAGAATAAAGATATTGAAAATATTGCTTCCAAAAATATTAACGATGGAACAATTTGCCAATAAACTTTGTCCCAATCCACTTATCTCTGCAAGGTTTTGCCAAAATAAGGCAGTAGCATGGCAGCACCCATCAGAGTAATGGCATTCATCGCATACCTGAGAACCACTTGTTTTAGGGTGATAGAATAGGAATGTTTCTTATTATTTTCTTTTTTATCGTAGAGAAATACAACACGAATGGCAACGAGGTATAAAATAAGAAAACAAATAAAAGGTACTACTAATACTATCGTCCTAAAATGGGTTGGCTAAGAATTCTATTGAAAGTTAAAATCTAAAAAAATAAGTATTATGATGACAATAATCGCAAAATGGATAATTATACTTTTCGGAATATTCTTTATCAGTGTTGGCTTAATTATGCTCTTTGCACCAAAAAAAGCAAGACAGATTTTAAGAAAAGCAGGCAGCACTAATTTTATAAACTATGCCGAAATAACAATAAGAATGATACCAGCAACAGGTCTGATTTTATATTCAGATTTTTCCAAATTTCCAGATTACTTTAAGATTTTTGGATGGTTTATGCTTATTACTTCATTAGTTCTTTATTTTGTTCCAAGACAGATCCATCATAATTATTCATTAAAGTGTGCCGATATCATTAAGCCTTTATATTTTCAATTAATTTCTCCTTTTGCAATTCTAATTGGAATAAGTAGTTGTTGTTAAATAATCGACACTTTTGTTTATCTTTGTCTGATGCTAAAAAGTCACATACTCCAGACCCTTAATAATGCTATCGATGAAATCCTAGCAAACATTGGAAAAAAATACACTATCGATTTTGCTTAAAAGTGTCTATTATTTAAAAGTAACTACTTAGTAATACTTTATTCTGTTTCATAACAAATTATATTAACCATATAATTAATCGAGTTACTTACTTAAAGACTAATATTAAGTCTAATGAACTCAAACTTTATTGTTGTTTTTAACGACTGTAAATACTTTAGAGCATCATTAACAAAATGAAATATTTGCATTTTAAAGAAAAACACACCCCTAACCCCTCTCAAGAGGGGAATTCGCCTCTGCTAACATTTAACCTTTAGTTGTTTGTTAAGTAAATAAGTCGATAATTAAATATTCAAGAAGCTAAAAAATAAAGTACTTTCGCTAAAACATCTGGCAAACTGGGCGAGAAAGTCCCTCAAAATGAACTCCCCCAAAAGTTTAGTTTTTAGTGCAACTATTTTTTCGTTGTTTTTGTTTATAACATCCAAACTTAAATGCTTCCGAAACTCAACAAGTAACGAAACCTCAAATGGAGTTTCATCCGAAAAAACTAGAGTTGGCGCACACTTTTTTGGGCTGTTTAGCATAATACCTTTAATTTAGTTCCTCGAATACAATTATATCTGATTGAACTACAAATTAATATGTCTTTCTCAGCAGACCCTAATTAGCTCAAGCTATATACAATCATTTTTTATGAAAATAAAAGTTTTTGTTGCTGTTTTAAGGTAAAATCACTAAATTAGTTCTTTATTGTCCCCTAAATCAAATGGTTATAGCTAAAATGCTTGAATTCATTGAGTAAACCAGAACTGCGTCAAATACCAGAAAATTATCATTAATGCCCAATAAAATTAGATAATGTATGAGTGAATATATTAAACTTAAACGGGGATTGAATCTTAAATTGATAGGGGAGGCTGTGAAGACTGTTCAAGACATGCCCATAGCTGACCTATTTGCCATAAAACCAACGGACTTTACTGGTCTCACTCCAAAATTACTGGTTAAAGTAGGTGATAATGTATTTGCAGGTACTCCCTTGTTTTATAATAAAAATAATGAAGCCGTTAAAGTAAGCTCCCCAGTTAGTGGCGAAGTGGTCGAAATTCTTCGTGGAGAAAAAAGAGTGATCTTGGAAATTAAAATACTGGCAGATAGGGAAATTAAATATGCCCCATTTAAAAAATCAAATCCTAATCAATTTGACAGGGAAGAAGTAATTGAAATATTATTGAATAGCGGTGTTTGGCCATTTATTCGTCAGCGTCCCTATGGAATTATAGCCAATCCGAGTGAAAGTCCAAAATCTATTTTTATTTCTGCTTTTGACAGTAATCCATTGGCTCCCGATAATGATTTTATCATGTCCGGGAATGAAATCCATTTTCAAACTGGCTTGGATGCATTAAAAAAATTAACTAATGGGAAAATACATTTGAATGTGAGAGACAATCCCGCTCCTCCTGCCATTTTTGCAAATGCAAAGGTTGTGCAACTCAACAAAATATCCGGTCCTCATCCTGCTGGTAATGTGGGCGTACAAATACACCATATTGATTCCGTAAACAAAGGAGAAGTAGTCTGGCACATCAATCCACAAGACGTGTTAATCATTGGTAAATTATTTAGTGAGGGAATATTTGATGCAACAAGATTGATTGCATTAACTGGTTCACAGATTAATGAACCAAAATATTTTAAAACCATTGTAGGCTGCTCGATAAAAAATATTATAGCTGATGGTGGCTTACGAAAGGGAGAAAACAGAATCATCAGCGGCAATATTTTATCCGGTAATCAAATTCCCGCAGACGGTTATTTAGGTTTTTATGATTCACAAATAACCGTTATTCCTGAAGGCAATGAATTTGGGTTTATGGGCTGGTTAGCGCCGGGGATTAATAAATTCAGTATGTCCCGTACTTTTTTCTCCTGGCTAACACCCAATAAAAAGCACGATTTGAACACCAACCTGCACGGCGAAGAACGTCCATTTGTAGTAACCGGCGAATATGAAAAAGTGTTTCCGATGGATATTTACCCGGTATATCTTTTAAAATCAATATTGATTGAAGATATAGATATGATGGAAAAGCTCGGTATTTACGAAGTAGTGGAAGAAGATTTTGCACTCTGTGAATTGGTCTGTACATCAAAGATAAAATCGCAGGAAATCATACGGCATGGACTTGATATTATGCGTAAAGAATTCAGTTGATACCAATTGATTTATATTTAATTCAAATCAATTTTTTAAATAGAAAACTATTTGCTTATATTTATTAAAACAACTATAATACACAGTTAAAATATTATTAAGGCGTTGATTTATAATGGATATGACCTCATTATAAATAAGTAGGTATCTGAATTTTATCATCAAAATAATTGAATTTGAAGCCACTTAGAAAATTACTCACCAACATAAAACCCAACTTTGAAAAAGGTGGAAAACTGGAAAAATTTTATCCGGCATTCAATGCATTCGAAACTTTTCTCTTTGTTCCCAATCACACCACAGCAAGCAAAGGAGCTCATGTACGTGATGCCATAGATTTAAAACGCACCATGATATTGGTTGTACTTTCCTTAGTGCCCTGTCTTTTATTCGGTATGTGGAATGTAGGCTATCAACATCACCAGGCTTTGGGAATTACAGACGCTTCCTTATTGGATAATTTTATTTTCGGGGTAATCAAAGTAATGCCGTTAGTCATCGTATCCTACGGTGCAGGTTTATCAACAGAATTTATTTTTGCTATCATAAGGAAACACACTATTAACGAAGGTTTTTTGGTTTCAGGCATGTTAATTCCATTAATAATGCCTGTCGATGTGCCATTATGGATGGTGGCAGTTTCAACAATTTTCGCAGTAATCATCGGAAAAGAAGTTTTTGGAGGTACAGGTATGAATATTTTAAATCCGGCACTTACGGCCAGGGCATTTCTATTTTTTGCCTATCCCTCAAAAATGTCGGGTAATGAAGTTTGGATAAATACAAGTACGGATAAAGGGCAGACTTTAGTTGATGGTTACAGCGGTGCCACACCTTTGGGCAACGCTGCGGCAGGTCTTGCCGATAAAATTCCCGGAACTATGGAATCCTTTATTGGTGCCATTCCCGGCTCCATAGGCGAAACTTCTACAATTGCCTGCTTGATCGGTGCGGCGATTTTACTATACACCGGTATTGGCAGCTGGCGCATCATGTCGTCCGTTTTTGTGGGCGGATTTTTAATGGCACTTATTTTTAATCTGTTTGGATTGAATACGTTGATGCAGATCACACCGCAACATCATTTAGTTTTGGGTGGCTTCGCATTTGGTGCCATTTTTATGGCCACCGATCCGGTGAGTGCTGCACAAACTAATACAGGAAAATACATTTATGGTTTTTTAATAGGAATGTTTGCCATCCTGCTCAGAGTTTTTAACCCGGCATATCCCGAGGGGATGATGTTGTCCATTTTATTTATGAATGTAATGGCACCTTTAATAGATCATTATGTAGTTGCAGCAAATATTAAACGAAGACTAAAAAGGGTAAAGCCCGTACAAAATCAAAATGCATAAAGACAGTAATAAAGCCACATTTCTTTTTTCCTCCGGTATGGTGGTGGTTATAGCTGTACTGTTATCTGTAGCTGCTATTAGCCTTGCTCCGTATCAGGCAAAAAATATTAGGATAGAAAAAATGAAAAACATTTTAACCAGTATTTCTGTATATGCTGAAACCGGTGAGGCTGAGCAATTTTTTAACCAATATATAACCAAACAAATTGTTTTAAATAATAAAGGAGAAGAAGTAAAGGGCAAAGTTACTGCGTTTGATATAGACCTTAAAAAAGAACTGGACAAAATAAAAACTGGTAAAACTGATGAACAATTATTTCCGCTCTTCATTTGTAATAAAGACGGAGAATCTTTTTATATCATTCCTGTACAAGGAAAGGGATTATGGGGACCAATATGGGGATACATTTCCCTAAAAGGTGATATGAACACGATTTACGGCGCCAGCTTTGGACATAAAAGTGAAACACCCGGGCTTGGCGCCGAAATTGAAACAGAAAAATTTCAGCAGCAGTTCATCGGAAAAAAAATATTTGATGAATCAGGAAATTTTGTTTCGGTAACCGTTATTAAAGGAGGTGCATCTCCAATTGATATGCATGGCGTGGATGCCATTTCAGGAGCAACAATAACCAGCAAAGGTGTTACAGAAATGTTTAAAAGAACACTTAGCAATTATATACCTTATTTTAAAAGTAGAAGGCCATAGCATTTATAAACTTAAATAACAGTATATGAGCACAGAAACAACAACTCCTGCAAACCCCAAAGAACCAAAAGAAGGTTTGTTTTCTCCAAAAAACAAACGCCTTTTGTATGACCCGTTAAACGATAATAACCCAATTACGGTACAGATATTGGGCATCTGTTCGGCGTTAGCTGTTACAGTGAAAATGAAACCATCTATTGTTATGGCCATTGCGGTAATATTAGTTTGTGCTTTTTCGAATGTTATCATTTCATTTATCAGAAACATTATTCCAAACCGCATTCGTATTATTGTTCAGTTAACAGTAGTTGCCACAATGGTTATTTTGGTAGATCAATTTTTAAAAGCTTTTGTGTTTGATGTAAGTAAACAACTATCGGTTTTTGTTGGGCTAATTATTACAAACTGTATCATTATGGGTCGGTTAGAAGCATTTGCAATGGCAAATAAACCCTGGCCTTCGTTTTTAGACGGTATCGGTAACGGATTTGGTTATGGATTAATATTGGTTATCGTTTCTATGATAAGAGAATTACTAGGCTCCGGTGAATTGATGGGTTTTCGCATTATACCGGAATCCGTTTATAAGATGGGATATTTTAATAATAGCTTCTTTATTATGCCGCCTATGGCGCTAATCATTGTTGGAATTATCATTTGGGTACAACGAAGCCGGAACAGAAAATTAATAGAGTCAAAATAATTATACTGACAGCAACTAAAAAACAACGTTATTTAAACATTTTTTTATGGAACATGTAAATATTTTTATAAAAGCAATTTTTATTGAGAATATGATATTTGCCTATTTTCTGGGCATGTGTTCTTACTTAGCCATTTCCAAAACCGTAAAGAGTGCCATAGGATTGGGGCTTGCAGTGATATTTGTTTTACTGATTTCGGTGCCGGTTTGTTATATGCTGGAGAATTATGTGTTAAAAGCAGGGGCTTTAAAATGGTTGTCCTCCGACTTTGCAACAATTGATCTCAGTTTTTTAAGTTTTATCTTGTTCATCGCAACCATTGCCTCCATTGTTCAGTTGTTAGAGATGATTGTTGAAAAATATGCACCTGCTCTGTACACAACCTTAGGCATATTCTTACCACTCATTGCAGTAAACTGTTCTATTTTGGGAGGTGCATTATTTATGAAGGAAAGGGAATACGCCACATTAGGAGAGGCTACCGTTTTTGGATTGGGTTCTGGTGTAGGGTGGTTTCTGGCAATAGTTGCATTATCAGCTATTCGGGAAAAATTACGGTACTCAAATATCCCTGAACCTTTAAGAGGCTTGGGAATTACTTTTATCTTAACCGGATTAATGGCTATTGCATTTATGAGTTTTATGGGGATTTCGTTATAAATCTATAATCAAATAAAAAAAATGATAATTTTAAGTATTGATAGTACGACAGTTATTAGCAGCATAGTTGTTTTCTTAGGATTCAATTTGGTGCTAGTGTATATTATTCTGTATGCAAAATCAAAACTTACTCCTTCCGGATTAGTTAAAATAATCATTAACGGAAAGGAAGTACTTGAAACTGAAGCTGGTTCAACTCTGCTTACCACCTTATCTAATAAAAATATATTTTTGCCCTCGGCCTGCGGTGGTGGTGGAACCTGTGCCATGTGCAAATGCCAGGTATTATCAGGTGGTGGCGCAATTTTAACCACAGAAATCCCTTATTTTACAAGAAAACAACAGCAATCAAACTGGCGGTTGGGTTGTCAGGTAAAAGTGAAACAAGATATGGAAATAACTATTCCTCAAAAAATATTGGGAATTAAAAAATGGGAATGTGAAGTTGTTTCAAATGATAATTTGGCCACCTATATTAAAGAACTTGTAGTAAAATTACCCGAAGCTGAATTTCTGGAATTTGAGTCGGGTTGTTATATCCAAATAGACGTACCCGTATGTGTAATTGATTTTAAAAAGGATCTTTATAAAATTGATGATCGATTTAAGGCCGATTATGATAAGTTCAAAATCTGGGATCTGAAAATGAAAAATCCAGAACCCGTTTTCCGAGCTTACTCAATGGCTAATCATCCAGCCGAAGGGAATATCATCATGTTGAATGTCCGTCTTGCCACACCTCCATTCGACAGAAAAGCAGGTGGATTCATGAAGGTAAATCCGGGGATTTGTTCCTCTTATATATTTACCCTAAAGCCCGGAGACAAAGTAAATATTGCGGGTCCATTTGGCGATTTTCATATCAAGCCTACAAAAAAAGAAATGATTTACATTGGCGGTGGTGCAGGGATGGCACCGTTGCGTTCACATTTATTTCATATTTTTCACACCAAAAAAGAAAGGGATAGAAAAGTTACTTTCTGGTACGGAGGAAGATCATTAAAGGAAATTTTTTATACTGATCATTTCAGAGATATTGAAAAAGAATTTCCTAATTTTCAATACAATGTTGCGCTCTCAGAACCGCAGCCTGAAGACAATTGGACAGGTTATACAGGTTTCATTCATAATGTGCTTTATGAAAATTATCTGAAGCTTCATGAAGCACCAGAAGATGTAGAATATTATATTTGCGGACCACCTATGATGATGGCTGCGATTTTTAAAATGCTTGATGACCTTGGTGTCCAGCCTGATAATATTGCTTTTGATGATTTTGGAGGATAAAAAAACATATATGATAAAATTCCTGTTCCCTATTCTTGCATCCATTATTTTTTTTACTGGCTGTAACTCCAATAAGAAATCTTTAATTAAGGTTGAAGGAAATGCGCAGGGTACTACTTACCACATTTCTTATTTATCTGATGATGAAGTCAATCACAAAACAGCCATTGACTCACTGTTAAAAGAGATTGACGCATCCATGTCAACTTGGCTTCCTGGTTCAATTATTTCAAGAATAAATAATAACGACAACAGCGTTGTAGTTGATCAATATTTTATTGACGTGTTTAATAAATCACTTGAAGTTTCAGAAAAAACCGACGGTCTTTTTGATGTAACGGTTGGTCCTTTGGTAAATTCATGGGGATTTGGCTTTACTAAAAAAGCTACTCTGGATAGCACCACAATCGACAGTTTACTTCATTTTGTTGGCTACAAAATGTTGAAACTTGAGGGTAACAAAATAATAAAAGCGAAACCAGAGATTAAAATTGATTTTAATGCCATTGCACAAGGATATACAGTAGATGTTTTGGCTAATTATCTTGAAAGCAAAGGAATAGACAATTACTTAGTTGAACTGGGCGGTGAGCTTAAAGCTAAAGGAAAAAAAGAAAATGAAAATTGGAAAGTTGGTATTGATAAACCCGATGAAAAAGCAACATCAGAAAGAAAACTTGAAGCTGTAATAAATTTAAACAATAAAGCCCTGGCTACTTCCGGAAATTATCGAAAATTTTATGAAGAGAGTGGCCAGAAATTTTCCCATATTATCGACCCAAGAACGGGCTACCCCGCCAAACAGGATTTATTAAGCGCCACGGTGATTGCGGATGACGGTATTACTGCAGACGCTTATGCCACTGCTTTTATGGTGATGGGATTGAAAAAATCGATTCGGTTTTTAGAAGACAACAAAGACTTAAAACTGGAAGTGTATTTTATTTATGATGATAACGGAAACTTGAAAACATATGCATCCGAAAGTTTAAAAAAATGGATAAAGGAATTACACTAAGATTTACATTTCTCCTTAGGGTTTGCCCCACAAATACCGCAAGTACCTTCCTCGTTTTGTATTAATGGATTATTACTGCTGCAAGTGCCGGAAAACCTTCCATTTTTTTTTACTAATATTTTAATGGCAATCCCGGCAAAGGCAAGCGCTAAAAGAACAATTGAAAGGATGATGGTTTCCATAATTAAATATCATTAATGTCCTATAAAAAATTAAATTTTATGACTTATAATCAATCGTTTATGTTTTTGCTTTTCTTTTTTTCTAAAAAAAGGTGTGAAAAAAACGATAATTGTTCGCTTTCATCCTTGTCGGCAATTCCAGTCTTTTTCTGGATTTTATAAAACCTCTTCAGCTGAATATAATTGAAAAGATGAGTTTTGCAAAAACTGACCCAGTTTTAAAAAGACCAACTCCTTTTTTCGTTTCTTTTTATCATGGCTATGAATACTATTATTCAGAGTTAATTAATTTCATTTCAAATCTTCTTAGTTCCAGTAATATAGGAATCCAAATGATCAATGGTATTTTTTTGGATATCGATTATTGCCTTTACCACATCGCCGATGGAGACAATGCCTATAACTTGACCATCAGATAAAACTGGTAAATGCCTGATTCTTTTCGTGGTCATTAAATCCATACAATAATCTAAATTATCAGTTGGTTTTACAGTAACCACATCCCGATCCATGATTTCATGCACGAAAGTTTCTTTTGAAGATTTGTTTTTCAAAGCAATTTTTCGAGCATAATCCCTTTCAGACAAAACACCTTTTAAAATATTATCTTCTATTATTAAAAGAGCTCCAACATTTTTTTCTCCCATTATTCTCAATGCTTCATATACTGTGATAGTAGAAAGTATCGAATGAACTTCCTTTCCTTTTACGTCTAATATTTGATTTACAGTCATAATAGATATATTTAATTGATAATAAATTTAATGAAAAATATAAGATAAAGGAATAAAAACTTCAATTATATTTTAAATTTTGGTACTGCCACATATATCAATATTCATCATAATTTGCTCCAATTGAAAAAATATTTTTATTGATTTCTAGTAGCTTACATATTTTAGTTTGGCAATGTATCCAAAAAACAGCTGTCCAGCTCTTCGTTGGACTGCTATTTTTTTATTGCGGTGTAATAGCTGCGAAGGGAGAGAGGACGTTTTTTGTGTGGACGACCGACTAGAGCTGCCGAACGAAATAAAGAGAACAACCGGAGTGAGATCGATTTATTGTTCGTGATGCTGTTCCTTGCAGCTATTTTGAAAATTAATTTGGATGCAAAAAAACTTGATGACGTAAAATAAGCTTTTTTGGCCGTTATTGAAATTTTTAGATCCATTAGTACTACAGTTCCAGATGAGTATGAAGAAACCAAAAAGAATCAACTATTGTGTTTGAATAGTATCATTTATAATTTAAATACCATTAAAGCTGTATTATTACACGCTATTTATGCGTAAATTAGCAATCGGTATTACCATAATTATTAACTCACGTTACGCAAAATCCAAGTCTAAATTAGATATGGGTGTTGATAACTTTCGTAGTTCTAAATAGGCTGCTTTTGTAGCTGCCATATTGATTTTGGATTTTAGGGCAAAATGATTTTTGCTTGTTCTAATTTTTATCAGCTCTAATTTTACATATGCCGTTATTGACGCAATAAAATGGCTAATTAGGGTTTTAGGTGTTCTTGTTGGCGATTTAGAAAATGCGGCATTGCTCTTTATAGACTTGTGATATTCTTCTACTTTCCACCTTTTTTTGTAGATTGTAGTGATTTGAGAGAACGTTAAACTTAAATCAGATGAGGCAAGATAAAGTTCGCCAGTACTTCCGTCTCCGTTTTTGAAAACTTGTTTGCTCAGTAATATTGGGAAATCCAATTTCTCAAAGTAAACAGACATGACGCACTCCTCAAGGCCCAATGATTTAATATTTACATAAACTCCATTTTTTTTATCCTCTTGACTTAATGCTACTCTTCGATTGTCTTTGACAGCCATGATAAAATCCTTTTTACAGACAATTTTACAAAAAGCCATATTCTCAACGGAGCTAAACCAACTGTCATTTAAAACATATTTGAAGTCCAAATTATAGCTCGATTGATAAAGCATATTTCTAAACATTTCATTTTTAGTTATCTCACTCTTCATAATCGCTTTACCTTTTTTGTTTATTGAAGGCTTTGTTTTCTTAACAAAATCAACACAAACAGGTAAACTGATATCGTTACTATGATATAATGCTGTCAAAAAATTAACCCCTTTTACACATCTCCCGACCGTATGGTCAAAATGCCACTGCATGAGTTCATTACTGTCGGTGTATTTTTTTTCTTCAATGGAATCATCAAATATTAATACCGCTTCTGAGTTTCTTATTTCATGGCACATGGATTTAGTTTTTTTCCAAAGACTTTCTGAACTAAAAAAACCTGAGGATAATAAACGCGTGAATTGATCATGACAAATTGTATTTCCTGTGAACTCTGAAATACCCGTTGCGGTTATTTGACCTTGACAAGCCAATAAATAATCTGTGTAAATATCGCTTAACTTATTAACATCCATATAGCTAATATATCACTTTTCTTGCGTAACATGAGTTAATAAATTTGAGGATGTTATCAAATATTTTTCTGCCGTGCCTGACTGCAACTACGATAGTGGCAAAATTATCATCCAGTAAAATCATGTGTGAGGCTTCTTTGGAAACTTCCGTGCCGTTAATTCCCATCGCAATACCGATGTCGGCATTTTTAAGCGCCGGTGCATCATTCACACCATCGCCTGTCATGGCGACAAAGTGGTTTTTTGATTGCAAGGCATTAATGATTCTTAATTTCTGTTCTGGATTTACCCGTGCATATACTTTTACTTTTTCCACGATATTTATAAACTCAATCTGTGTTAATGCTGTAAGTTCTGGACCTGTCAGTACCAGATCTTCATCGGTAGAAATAATCCCCAGTTTTTCGGCAATGGCTTTGGCGGTTAGTTTATGATCGCCCGTAATCATAACAGGAATAATACCTGCTTCTTTACATTCAGTAACAGCTTGCCTTGCTTCCTTGCGCGGAGGGTCAATCATTCCGGCAAAACCAATAAGGGTTAATTCCGTTTCGATTTCATCAGCATCCAAATTTTCCGGCAACGAGGGAAGAATTTTCATTGCATATCCCAGCACCCGATATCCTTTCTCGGCCATCTCGTTGACTTTGAGTTCAAATTCAGGAATAAGCGATTTTTGATCGACATTCAGTTTGTCAAAAAGCACGTCTACAGCACCTTTTGTAATCACAATAATGGCTGTGCTCTGGTCAGCAGCAGGATTTTCGATTTGATGGATTGTAGTCATGCATTTTCTTTTAGAATCAAAAGGCAATTCTGCAATTCGGGGAAATTTTAATTCTAAATCGGCGCGGTTTAAATTTTTATCGAAAGCATATTGAACTAGTGCCACTTCGGTTGAATCTCC
This sequence comes from Flavobacterium sp. ZB4R12, assembly GCF_048276375.1. NCBI lineage: Bacteria > Pseudomonadati > Bacteroidota > Flavobacteriia > Flavobacteriales > Flavobacteriaceae > Flavobacterium > Flavobacterium sp. ZB4R12. The sequence continues at coordinate 220,269 of NZ_JBLNKS010000002.1, forward strand.
AAGCCATTTCCCGTTTTCCTCTTTGGAGACATCATTATTTAAAGCCATTATATGGAGAAGCATATTGTTTTCTGCAAAAACAGCATCATATTTTGTATCTGAAGTTTCAAAAATTTCCTGTACGGTCATTTTATTTAGCGTAAGGGTTCCTGTTTTATCTGAGCAGATATAAGTTACGGAACCCAATGTCTCCACAGCCGGTAATTTCCGGATGAGCGCATTGTTTTTTGCTAATTTCTTGGCACCAAAGGCAAGTGCAATGGTTACCAATGCCGGCAATGCTTCGGGAATGGCTGCGACAGCAAGCGAAATGGAAGTAAATTAAAACAGATTCTCCTCGCAACCATCCGATAAAGAAAATTACGGTGCAGATTATAAGAATGGTAACCGATAATCGTTTGCCGAAAGCGGCTAATCTTTTTTGTAAAGGTGTAGCGGTTTCATCGGTTTGGATCATTTTTGCGATGTTTCCCAACTCGGTATCCATTCCTGTTGCCACCACATAAGCAAGTGCTCGTCCGCTGGTAATGGATGTTCCTTTATAACCCATGTTTGCCCGGTCGCCAAGCGGATAGTCTCCTGCGGAAAGTTCTTCCGGATTTTTCTCCACGTTATTGGATTCCCCTGTAAGGGCAGATTCATCCACTTTTACCTGATGTGTTTACATCAGCAGGAATAATATTTCCGGCTTCAAGTACCACCACATCTCCCGGCACTAAATCGGAAGCAGGAATATCAATCATCTTTCCTTCACGTAAAACAAGGGCATGGTTTGTGGCCATATTTTTCAATGCTTCCATTGCTTTTTCTGCACGGTATTCTTGTATGAACCCCACAAAAGCGTTAATTACAACAATGGAAAGAATTATTATCGCATCTGTTACATCGCCCAATATTCCAGAAATAACTGCTGCTATAATAAGGATGAGTATCATAAAGTCTAATAGCTGATGTAGTAACATCTGCAAAATAGTCTTCTTTTTTTATCCTCAATTTGATTTTTCCCGTGTTCATGCAAGCGCTGGGAAGCCCTTACAGCATCAATGCCGGATGGATTTGTACTCAGCAAATGGGCTATTTCCGAAAGAGGGAGTAAATGCCAGTTCATCGTTTTAGTTTTTATTTTATATGATACGGATACCGAAAAAAACTTTGTCCTAAACTGCTTGCATGAGCAAAATGTTCGCTAAAATAGGATAGAAGCATTGCAGTTACCACCAAAATAATAGCATTCATAGAATTGCTAATAACTACTTGTTTAAGGTCAGGGGGATAGGATTGCTTTCTTTCTTCTTAATGATCGTTCCCTCTTTTTATCGTAAAGAAAAATATCCTGAATTAGCAGGCACCTGATGCTTATTCTAATGATGAGGACTTGATTTAGAAGTGACTTGGGGATAGAACGTGTGATGCTATTGGTTACTAAAAAGTATTACTTTTTAGATTTTAAGATTTTTTTTTTTAAGGATTAATACAATTTTAAGTACCATTCAACTTTCGTACAAACGCAATCTGTTTTTAACAGAAATCAATTCATTTTGTAAATCATCTATTTTTTGCAACAGATTAAATACCACATCAATTCCTTCGATGTTAACGGCTAATTCTTGATGTATTCGTATCATTTTTTCTATTTCATAAATATCAGTATCAATATATTGCATTTCTTTAATCGTTTTTATTTCGATCAGACCCATTTCGCTGAGATTGTTAAAGAAAGATATTTCCACTTTATAATGGGTGCATAATGCAGGTATAGGGATGAGGTTTTCTATGTTCATGACATTCTTAACTTAGCAAGTTCCGTAAATAATTCTTTTTCTTTTTCGGTAAGATTTGTGGGTATTTGTACTTGATAGGTAATATATAAATCACCAGATTCCCCTTCCTTTTTATAAATAGGAAATCCTTTTCCTTTCAGTTTTACTTTTGTTCCGTTTTGAGTTCCGGGTTTTACGCTCAGTTTTACCTTTCCGTCAAAAGTGTCGGCGGTGATATCACCACCCAATACGGCGGTATATAAATCTAAATCAACAGTGTAGTATAGATTATGTTTGTCCAGTTTAAAATTCGTATGGTTTTCAACGGTGAAAGTGATGTACAAATCCCCTTTAGGTCCACCGCCGGAACCTTCACCACCCAAACCGCTGATTTTTATTTGCTGACCATTCTCCACTCCGGCAGGAATAGTGATTCGTATGTTTTTGCCATTGATGGTTAAGGTTCGTTTGTGGGTCGTGTATACGTCTTTTAGATCAAGATGCAGTTCAGCATTAAAATCCTGTCCTTTAAACTGCGCATTACGACGACCTCCGCCTCCTGATGAACGACCACCAAACATCGATTCAAAAAAATCAGAAAAATCTCCACCGCCGCCACCGCCAAATCCGCCAAAACCATCCTGCTGACCGCCTCTATGGTATTGTCGTTGTTGTTTTGATTTCTCAAATTCTTCGGCATGTTGCCAGTTTTCACCGTATTCATCGTATTTTTTACGATTCTCGGCATGGCTCAATACTTCATTGGCCTCATTGATTTCCTTGAATTTTCTTTCGGCTTCCTTGTCGTTGGGATTTAAGTCGGGATGGTATTTTCTGGCGAGTTTTCGATACGCCTTTTTAATATCGGCTTCGGTTGCTTTTTTGTCCACCTCAAGAATCTTGTAATAGTCTATAAATGCCATCCTGGATTGTTTTTATAATTACTGTTACTATGATTAGTTTTATATTTTTATGACAGTATGAGGCACCAAAATTCATCCTGTCTAATGGAGCATTCCAACTATCAAATTTAATCAATTTTTCGTTGTTAAAACGGAATAAATTAGATTATTTCATTGGTATATAAATGATTAGTCCTAAAAAAGATTGCCTTTTTTAGGACTAATAAAGATAAAAAACTTGTTTCCTATAATCATTTTAGCCTGTATCAATGACAGGGTTTCTATAATCAATGATAAAAGATTATTGTTTTATAAATTCACTATTTACTTTAATTTTCACTTCATCACTAATCATTGCCGGAGGAAATTTTGGACCGATGTCAAAATCAGAACGTTTTAGAATTCCGCTAAACTGAAAACCGGCTGTGATTGCTTTTGATTGTGGATTTTCTATAGTTCCTCTGTACCACATATTGATAGTTACCGGCTTTGTTATTCCATGAAGTGTGAGGTTGCCCATTAGTTTGTATTTGTCTTTTTCAATTTTTTCTATTGATGTGCTTTTGAAAGTCATTTTTGGATATTTTTCCACTTCAAAGAATTCAGCACTTCGTAAATGATTATCTCGCATTTCTACTTCGGTATCGATTGATGCCAGTTCTGTTGAAAGTTCAAAGCTAGCGTCACTAAAATCGGTTTTGTTGGTTGTGGCAGTTATCTCAAAGGTTTTGAATAATCCTGCAATATCCGATATACCATGATGCACAGTGCTAAAAGATAATTTAGAATGCATTGGGTCTGCTTTCCATGCTGTTTGTGCAAATAGAAAAGTAGAGAAAAATAGTGATGCGATAATTGTCGTTATTTTTTTCATGGCTTATTACTTTTTTAATTATTTGATTTGTTATAAAGACGTTCAGAACTTGAAATCGGACTTTAGTCAATCGTTTTCTGATGTTCAAAATAGGCCAGGTCCTAAATATAAATGATTAAAAATTTCAGATTTTTGTTTATCAAATTTAATCAATTATTTAATGCTGAAATGAAATAAAGTATTTTATTTCAGGTAGTTATGGGATGTAAAAAGCCCCAAAATGGAGCTTCTTAGTTGTTTTTATAATTAATGCGAATCAAGGGTTAAAATGTGCCATTGGGCACAAAAAAGAGTTTTCAACACTCAATCTGTATAAATAGGAGTGTTTCTTTTTATATTGGCAACAATTCGTCTTCCAATGCTTTTAAATCGTGTTTCTTTTTTAGGTCAATCAGTATAGATTTGTACCCAATAAATTCCGTGTCTTTTGGGTTTATTTGTAACACAAAATTTATTTTTCCCAGCAAATGTTCCAGATAATTCTTCTGGTTAATCTCTCTATATTCGCGGTGTTCCTCAAAACCAAATTTCTTAATGTAATACATGGCCTGTCTTAACTCATTACGTTTATGAAAAACCACTTGCGGTTTCTCATTGACCACAATGCCTGTAACGGCTTGGCGTGTATTAGACGTCATGAGTTTGGTTTTGTTTTTATTGATTCGAAGGTTTAATTTTTCAACGATTTCCGTTACTTTAAGAAGCAGTTTATTCTCATCAAAATCGCCAGAAAAACTCATGTCATCTGCATAACGGGTGTATCTTATTTTTTGCTCTTTGCAATACGCAGCAATGGCAGCATCGGCATCTTTAAAAATTAAATTCGAAAGATAGGGACTCGTGGGTGCGCCTTGTGGCAAAGTCTTGTCACGGGTGCATAATTTGGAAAGCAATCTGGATACCATCTTAGAATACCCCAATTGATGAAACTCTTTTTCAACCGCCTCAATGGTAATCGATGGAAAGAAATGTTCCAAATCCAGCGTGAAAACTTTGGGTTGGTTTTTATGGAATCTCAGGTTTTCCAGCAACGTTACATTGGGTCTGTATGCTTTCGCAAAAGGGCTAATGGGTGCTTTATAAAGAATGTTTTTTAGAATCCAGATTTGGATTTCTTTCAAACTGGGAAGTGGCTCGGAAATAAGACGTTTGGTGCCGTTTTTTTTGGTAATCTCAAAATCCCGATAAAAATATCTGGGGAAAATAGACGCTTTTTTTAGGTATTCTTTTTTATATCCTACATGAGCTGATAAGTGGGTAGGATTGTAAATTACAGGGACATCATGTGAAAATAAAACTTCAGCATAATCCAGACAGCGTTGAATATTGGGCAGGGAATATCCTATTTTACGGGCTTCCTTGATAAAGGCTTCTTTGTATTGGGCAAAATCCATAGGGTTTAAATCGTTAATGGAGTAGGGACTATTTTGTCCCTAACCCCGATTAAGAATACCGGTTTAAAAGTTTGGAGCTCCGCGGAGAATCTTTTAAACCTGGTGCTTGAAAGAGCATTCAATTACAGAACAGTGACTCACGGCTCCGTCGTTAACCTGGGCTAACAAAGTTCTTTGAGAAATGAACTAGAAAAACAATTCATCCTGACTGGGAACAAATAGTGTTTTTCTGTCTAATTTCGGGATTTTATTCTTGAAATCCTTTTGAATCCAGTCCTCTTTTTTTTTAGTTTTTATTCGATGAGGTTCCATTTCTTTAAATTCTAAATTAGTATTTTAAAAATTGTAAAGCACTTATTTATAATGTTTTATTGGTTTAAATGATAGAGTTAAAGTTACAAAAAATATTTAATTAACAGTACTGATAATCATAATTTTTTTCACCAATAAATTTACCTTCACTAAATAGAATAACCTTTTTCTATTTTTGGAATAAAAGCTGCTATCGCCATGGAATAGTGTCAATTATTGAATCGTTTATAAGGTGTGTACGTGACGATTATTTCTATTATTCTGGTAAATAAATAGGAAAGCAGGTTGACGATTTTTGTGAATAAATTGGTTTTAATTCTCAAAGATTCTGGAGTTATTCTTTGGCATTGTGCGATAATTTGGTTGAGGTGGGATTGATACATTTTAGAAAATGTGATAGAATTTATTTCAACATTCATTTCCATACTTCCATAAGAACTTAAATTATTCAGGTTAAAAGAGCCTATAGTTGTCCAACAACCATCTATTACTGCTGCTTTTCCATGTAAAATAGATTTGTCCCATTCGTATAATTCGATGTTGTATTTAAGTAGTTTGGCATAGAGAAAGCAAGTAGCGCGTCTTGTCATTGGCAAATCTGATATTCCGGATAGAATTAATTTAATTTTTACTTTGTTTTTGGATGCTTTTTTCAAGGCCCGAATGATTCGTATGCCGGGAAGAAAATAACTTCCCACTATAATTATTTCTTTTTTCGCATTACGAATGGACTTTATATACCCATCACAAATTTCATTTTTCCTTTTTAGCCAGTCATTCTGAATGATGCGCACTAATGCATCCTCTTGCACATGAAAGACTGACTTGATTTTTTTGCTGCCCAATCGTCTTTTCTTAAAATAAATATTTCTGCAAAGTTCCTGAAGTGGTTCAGAGATTTCGCCATGTAATTGAACGGCATAGTCAAACCAAGGCGCTTCTGTGGGTGTGCCACGGTATTTATCGGCTATATTTATTCCGCCAATTAATGTAATTTTTGCATCAGCAACAACTACTTTGTGATGTAATCTTCTGCCAAGATAAAAGGTGTATGCTGAAAACAATGGTGCAAAAAAACGAATGTTAATACCACATTGCTTCAGTTCGTTTATTGTTTCTGAAGGGAAGGATAAAGAGCCTAATCCATCTAAAAGGATATAAATTTTAACATTACGTGCAGCAGCTTCTTTTAATGCGGTAATAATTCTTCTTCCTGTTGAATCGTTTTCAAAAATATACATCTGAATATCGAGTTCAAATTGAGAATTACGGATAATAGCTTCTAATCGAGAAAAATAATCCTCGCCACTATAAACAAGTTCCAGGTTTTTAGGGGTATCGCAGCTATTTTTTCTTTTCGTCATGGGCATTATTTATTTTCACCTCATTAATTAAAATGAATTCCATAAGATTTTCTATGTCCAAAGTGCCTACAAGTTCATTGTTTTCCATAACCAGCATTAATCTTGATTTATTGAGTTGTATGAGCTCAAAGATGTTTTCCAAAAGGGAACTACTGTCAAGATAAACCAAATTTCGATCCATGACATTATAAATGAATTCGTTGGCTCCTTTTTCAGACAGTGCTGTTATAATTTGATCCCGATTGAGTGTTCCAACAGGAACAGTATCTTCCGTGATCAAAAAATTCTTGTTTTGGCTGTCCAGTACTAATGCTACCGCTGTTTTTATTTTTTCATTCGCATCTATCGTTGGGTAATTTTTCATTACAACATCCTGGACTTTAAAACCCTTCAGCATGAATTTCGATTCGGTATAATCGGCTTCAACTTGAGCACCTATAATAACAAATATACCTATAAAAATTAAAAAAGGGGAGGTGAAAAAACCAAAAAGAATAAAGGCCATTGCTAATAGTTGACCAATTCGTGCCGAGATTCTTGTGGCAACATGCCTTTGTAATTTAAAGGATAATAGCGCACGTAAAATTCTGCCGCCATCCATAGGAAACGCAGGAATTAAATTAAAAAGGGCCAACCAAAAATTGACTAAAAAGAAATTGAGAAAGAAATTATTTGCATTAATACCATGAGATAATTCAGCCATTAATTGCTCCGAAGTATCTGGAATCGTAATGAAAATTCCGGTTATAAATGCCAGGGTGATATTTACTAAAGGTCCTGCAAAAGCGACTATTAATTCTTCCGAAGGCTTTTCAGGTATTCGTTCTAATCGGGCTAAACCGCCAATGGGTAAAAGCGTGATGTCTTTGGTTGTTATATTATAGTTTTTTGCTGCTAAAGCATGTCCGAGTTCGTGTAGTAAAACAGTAATGAAAACACATAAAATAAATGCGACAGACCATATTATTTGCTCCGTATTCTGACCTGATTTGTAGTTAATATAAATGATAAACAGAATAAGTAAGGAGAAGGTCCAGTGAATAAATATTCCAATACCTGCTACTTTTCCAAGTTTAAAAGATCCTTTCATTTTTTGAATTTTTAATACTATCAATCATAGTATGATTAGAAAAAAAATAGGCAAATAATAAAAATCAATATATTGTATTCGTTTAGAAATGAACACAAAGCTTCAATCAGTGTACTTCATTTTCAGAAATACCATTGTAGGCCCAAGCATTTAAATTAGCAATGGTGGCATGGGCAATTCCCTCCAATGCTTCATTTGTTAAAAATCCCTGATGTCCGGTAATCAGCACATTAGGATAGGATCGGAGTTTTAGAAATAAGGCGTCACTTATGGGAGCATCAGTATGGTCCTGAAAAAATATCGGTTTTTCCTTTTCATAAACGTCTAAACCAACTGCGGCAAGGGTTTTGTTTTCTATAGCTTCTAATAAATCCTCTGTATTTACGAGTCTTCCGTGAGCCGTATTAATAAAGAGGACTCCTTTTTTCATTATCGAGAAAAGGGATTTGTTAAACAAATGGTCCGTTGTTCTGTTAGGCATATAATGGACAGATAGTACATCAGAATTTTTGCATACATCCTCCAGCGAAGCATAGGTAACAGGAATTTCATCCATTAGTTCCTTGTTTTCTTCAATATCAAATGCCAAAATATTACATCCAAAGCCATGCATAATTCTTGCAAAAGCGGCACCAATTTTCCCGGTTCCTACGACACCTACTGTTTTTCCATACAGATCAAAACCTACTAAATGATCTAAACGATAATCGCCTATTTGCATTAACGTCTGACCTAAAACCAGTTTTCTGTTTAATGCCAATACTAAAGCTACTGCAAGTTCAGCAATGGCATGAGGGGAATAATTCGGTACATTTGCCACTTTCATTGCTAAGGATTTTGCTCTTGCCAAATCAACATGATCATGGGCTACAGAACGCAGGGCAATGTACTTAACACCATAGCTGTATAGTTTTTCTAAAACTGCTTCAGAGGCATCATCAGAAGTAAAAAGCGAAACGGCATCAAAGCCTTTGGCAAAGATTACAGTACTTTTATTCAAAGACTGCCCCGTAAAGACCAATTCGTGATTGCCATGGGCTGCTTTTTTCAGGAAAGGTTTATCAAATCCCAATATACTATATACTAATACTTTCATTTTTTTTAATTTTTTAATATCAATAAACTAAAGCGCATTCGTAAAAAAGATGGGGGCATTCAAACAATTAAAAATCAACAAATTGTAATTTCTTTTATGAAGAAAGAACTTATGTAAAGTTACGTCAATTTAAACCAAAAATTTTATGTATAGCAATAATTTGGGCTTGAAAATAAAAATTATTTATTCTAATTCTGGATTTGTTTACGACAAAATACAATTTGTTAAAAGGAATCTATTTTTAGATTTTTACAGCTATTCGTTTTTTAACTTTCGATTCAACATTTTTTTCCTTACGGCAAAATAAACGCTGATAAAAAAGGCTGTAAAAAAAACAATTACTGTTGAGACGTCAACAAAACTTTCCGAAAAATTAATCCCCGTTATTTTTAGAATTAGAAAATGTATATAAGAATTGCTGTCATCGGTATAGCCCAAAAGTTGGCGTATTTTCCAATGCCAATCTGTAAACGGACAATAACCAAAGCCGTACCAAATTCCCAGTATAAACCACGAAAATGCAGTAAGTGATAAAGTAATCAAATTTGCAAATCGCCATCGCGGAACAATCCAGCCCAATACATTGAACAAGATGAGAACGGTATGAAATACAATAAAAAAATAATCGATAATATGCAGAATAAATGTACTCATATTAATGCTGTTATTGCGCCGAGATTGCTTTTTTACCCAAAATATAAGATACTAAAGCTTTTAATGTTGTGATTTTTCCATAATCCTGTTCCGGAATTTCTATTCCTAATTTTTCATTCGGTGCAACGATGTCAATGCATTTGTCATATCAATCCTTTTTTCCCGATAATAGTGTGGAATTTTCTTGTTGGATTTCCTCATGGCAGCACGCCACAGCTGAACGAATTGCTTCAGCAGAAGTTCCTCGTTTTTCTATTTCTACAGGTATTTTTATTGTTTTTTATATTTCAATTTTTTCTTGCTCGGCTGTCGCATTGTCTACATCTTCTTTGGTAATGGCACCATCAGGTCCGGTTCTTTTTATTTGTGAAAGGTCAATATGATTATCGTCAGCAATTCTCTTCGCCAATGGAGAGATTTTGATATGCATTTCTACGACTTTTTTTACGATGATTGGTTCTATTATTTTTTCTTCTATTGGTTGTAATGGTATTGATTCTTTCTCAGGAATTTTTTCTTCTTTTGTTTCTAAAGTAACTCCAGTAGGATTAATCAATGCCATGACGGTTCCTACCGGAACTTTGGTTCCCTCTTTAATCAGCAATTCTCCGATAGTTCCTTCGTCAAAAACTTCGATTTCTATCAGTCCTTTTTGCGTTTCCACTTCGGCAATAATATCGCCGCGTTTCACTGTATCGCCTGGTTTTTTTTCCATTCGATCAATGTGCCGTCTTCCATATCAGCGCCCAAACTGGGCATTAGAAATTTAATCATGGCGGATCATTTTTTAACCGCATTAACAATATCATTTTTCTGGGGAATCGCAGCCTCTTCCAGATGAGCAGGGTAGGGAATTGGGACTTCAACGCCACACAATCGTTGTACGGGAGCGTCTAAGTCATGAAATCCCTTTTCCATAATCAGTGCACTAATTTCCGAAGAAATACTAACCGAACGCCATGCATCTTCTATGATGAGTACCCACTGTAAATCAATGACTTCCGCTGCGGCCTCCAGGACATTTATAAACAGCCGTTACTGTTTTCCATTGATTGAAATGTTATTGTTGTTTGGTTTTCCAACGTTTTAAAGCAGGTAAAACATTCACAGCTTTTTGTATCATATAATTGGGAAGTTTCATTTTCTCCATTTTATTTTTTACAGTTTCTTTCATATCCTCCAAACCCATTTTTGGGTTTTTGAAAGTACTGTTCTCATAACAATACTTACAATATTCATTGTTTTTTACACCGTTTTGTTCCATGCCTTTTACTTCGTCAGTGTTAAGTGGCATCCCGCAACTTTGGCAAAATGTAATGTTTTCCATAATGTTGTCTTTTTTAGTTAGTTTTATTTTACATACCAAATGCATAATAATAGTAAGAAGGGTCACCGGCATATTTTCCTTCCAGCATTATGCCTCCTCGTTGTGCTTCAACGGCTTCCATAAAGGACTTAATCGTAGAAACGGCTCTATTGTTGACAGATGTAATTACAAATCCTTCGCGTATGTTAGTGTATCTTTTCAGTTTCCCATCATACAATTTTGTGACTTTTAGTCCGTTTCTAACATTGTAATTTTTCTGATCTTCCTTGGTGATTTCAACCAATTCAACACCCAAATCCTTAAGTAAATCCAAACTTTTAGTTTTTATAATTTTAGTGGTTGCTTCCTGTTTTTTGAGTGTCGCGGTAAGTTCTTTTTTTTCTTTACCATTTCTGATCAGCACAATTTTTACTTTTTCTCCCGGACGTTTTCGCATAATAACTTCCTGTAATTTAGATGCAGTCATTGTTTCAATATTATCAATACTGATTATTACATCTTTTGCCATGACACCGGCTTCTTTTGCCGCTCCTTTTGCCGCTACGCTGTCAACATAAACTCCATTGGCACGGTCAATATGTATTTCCTTTGCAATTGTGCTGTTTAAGTCCCGGATACTTATTCCTAAAATGCCTCTCTGAACGGATCCAAAATTCATCAGGTCATTGGCTACTTTTTTTACAATATCTACAGGAATGGCAAAAGCATAACCCGCATAAACCCCGGTAGGTGTTGCTATTGCAGTATTGATTCCAATCAGTTTTCCTTCTAATGTTACCAATGCACCACCGCTATTACCGGGATTCACCGCAGCATCAGTTTGTATGAATGATTCGATGGCGCCCTGATCACTTAAGATGTTTATATTTCGGGCTTTAGCACTTACAATTCCTGCTGTAACAGTTGAGGCAAGATTAAAGGGATTCCCCACGGCAACTACCCATTCTCCTACTTCTATGTTGTCACTATCACCGTACATAATAAAGGAAAGTTTCTTTTCATCAATTTTAAGAAGTGCGAGATCCGTTTGTGGATCATTACCAATAACTTTGGCCGGATAGGAGCGTCCGTCAAATAGAGTGACATTAATTTCAGCTGCATTTTTTATCAGATGGTTGTTCGTAACTATGTATCCATCAGGAGTCAGTATTACTCCGGATCCGCTGCCAATCAAAGGCTCAGAATCATATTGTGGGGATTGGGGAAGTTGGAATTTAAACTGTTTGAAAAAAGAATCATCTTTAAAAAATTCTTTTAAAGGGTCAGGCAAATTATGAAATTCATTACTGTCTTCATTTTGATACTGTTGTATTTGTGGTTTGAAATAACATTTGATGTGTACTACTCCAGGTGTGGCTATTTTGGCGGCTAATCTGAAATCTACATTACTCGTATAAGAAACTTTATCCGAAATGGTAGCAGCATTTTTCTGAATAGTTTCTATATCTTTTTCATTTTTCTTATCCTGTGCCTGACATCCTTGAAATAGTAGAAGGATAATGAACAAATAAATCATTTGACTTTTCGAATTCATTTTTTTAGATAGTGTCATGACTGAAATGGATTTTAATGAAAAATTAGTTTTTCGTATCTAAAAATGTTTTAGGATGTTTTTCCATGAAAAAGAAGCCTGCACTTTTTCATAATCCAAAAGGTGGTGTTCCATTTTATTTTTGATGAAAATCATACTTTTCCTATTTTCAAATGAAACTAATTAGAACATAAACAATTCTTTATTTTTTGAAAATACTGTTAGATAATAATACGCTAGAATGAATTGCCAACCGGAACAAGATTATACTCAATAATTATTTCCGGCTCTAATCGAATGGCTGTTTTGACGGCACTGGAAATTAAACAGGCCTTTTCACTCATCTCCAAAATATGTCTTGCCCTTTCTAGTTTTTGGGAATAGGGGATTACGAGTTTTGGTTGCAGAATAATTTCGGTGATAGTATATTTACCATCAATCATATCAACATTGCAAATGGATTTACTATCAAAACTTATAAATTGCAGTTTTGAATTTTCGGCAATCGATAGAAAAGTAGTCAACAGACAGCTGTTTATCGATGCAACAAACAGATGTTCAGGCGACCAAATTTCTTCCATTCCTTTAGGGAATTCAGGAGGTGTGGCCACTTCAATATTTTGTGGCAAAACTGGAGAGCTTAAAAGTCCTTTTCTTTTGCCTTTCCATTTCAGATTTACTTCGTAAGTATACATTATATAAGGTTTTTAGTGAGAATTTCAATTCAGAAAAATTATTGTGCCACAAAGCCGCCATCTACTGCCATGGCATGACCGGTTACAAAAGAGGCTTCATCGGAGCACATTTTTGAATGTTGTTTCCATGATTATTTTTTACATTAGAATTTTTCTTTTTGTTTTCTTTTCCGCTTCCAAAATATTTTCAATTCCCTTTATCAATGCATCTGGATTAAACGAGATGCTATCGATGCCTTCATTCACTAAAAATTTAGCAAATTCTGGGATGTCGCTTGGTGCTTGTCCGCACAATCCCACTTTTATCTCAAAACGTTTCGCCACCCGAATCGTTTCCTTAATTAAATATTTTATAGCTGGATTTTCTTCATCAAACAAATAACTTACTAATGCGGAGTCGCGATCTAAACCCAATGTAAGTTGTGTTAAATCATTGGAACCAATAGAGAAACCGTCAAAGAGTTTTGCATATTCATCGGCCATTAATACATTGCTTGGGATTTCAATCATCACATATACTTCCAGTCCGTTGACGCCTTGTACTAATCCGTTTTTAGCCATTTCATTAAGGACATTTTCTCCTTCTTCGAATGTTCTGCAAAAAGGAATCATCAGTTTTACATTATGGAGTCCCATTTCGTTCCGTACTTTTTTCATGGCTTCACATTCTAAAGCAAAACCTTTTCGATAAAAATCGCTGTAATAACGGGAAGCACCACGAAAGCCAATCATGGGATTTTCCTCATCAGGTTCATAATATTTTCCACCAATCAGGTTGGCATATTCATTACTTTTAAAATCACTCATTCGCACAATCACATCTTTAGGATAGAAAGCGGCAGCTACGATGGATACTGCTTCGGCTAGTTTATCAACGAAATAAATTTTAGGATCTTCATAGCCTTTGGTTAACGCGGCGATTTCGGCAACAATGTTCTCATCGGTTATTTTTTCAGGTTCACACAACGCCAGCGGATGAATTTTGATGGTATTCGATATGGCAAATTCCATTCGCATTAAACCCACACCCTGATTGGGATAATGGCTTAATTCAAACGCTCTTTCGGGATCGGCAAGAATAAGCATCGGGTCCGTTTTTGGCATTTCAAGTTTGCTGAAATCCTGTTCCGTTATTTCCCATTTTAATTGTCCATCATAAATATTTCCTGCTGTACCTTCGGCGCAGGATACCGTAATTTCCTGACCATTTTTTATCGTTGAAGTTGCGTTTCCGCAGCCCACCACGGCAACGGTTCCTAATTCCCGAGCTACAATGGCGGCATGGCTGGTGCGTCCGCCTTTATTGGTAATAATTGCTGAAGCTCTTTTCATAATAGGATCCCAATCGGGATTGGTTAAATCAGTCACTATGATTTCCCCTGTTTGCAATAAATGACCTTCTTGTGGACTGTTAAGAATACGGGCTTTTCCCGATGCAATCTTATCACCAAGAGCAATTCCTTGGGTTAAAAGTATGCCTTTCTCTTTGAGTTTATAGATTTCCCGAACTTGTTTATTTGCTTTTCCATGAACAGTTTCCGGGCGTGCCTGAACGATATAAAGTTGGTTATTCAAACCGTCTTTAGCCCATTCAATATCCATTGCTTTTTTATAATGTTTTTCAATTTTATAACACCATTGTGAAAGTTGAACCACTTCTTTATCGTTTAGCGAAAACTGGTTTTGTTTTTCTAAAGAAGTGTCAGTATTAACAATTGTGTTTTCGGAGGATTCACTTCCTGATTTTTCGGAGTAAATCATCGTAAATTCTTTTCTTCCACACTGTCTTTTTAGAATGGGATTCAATTCTGGATTTTCTAAAGTAGGTTTAAAGACCATCCATTCATCCGGTGTAACGGTACCCTGAACAATATTTTCGCCCAATCCCCAACAACTATTGATGATGATGGTATTTTCGAAACCGCTGTCCGGATCAATAGTAAACGCCACGCCAGCAGCAGCTTTATCACTTCGAACCATTTGCTGTACGCCAACAGAAATAGCAATGTCTAATTTGGCGAAGCCCATATCATGACGGTATTTGATGGCACGATCCGTAAATAAGGACACAAAACAGCGGTGTACGGCATCCAGCAATTGAGCTGCACCACTGATATTTAAAAAAGATTGCATCTGTCCTGCAAAACTCGCGGTTGGTAAATCCTCCGAAGTAGCGCTGCTACGTACCGCCACATCAAGATTATTTATTCCACATTGTTCACTAAGCGATTGGTAAGCAAGATGTATTTCATCACGAATTTCATCAGGAATGGTTGCTGATAAAATAAGGTTTCTTGCTTTTTCTCCAATGGAAGAAAGATTGGAATACTTTTTTGTATCCAATGAAAATAATAAATCTTTCAGAGGTTTCTCCAGATTATTTGTTTTACGGAAAATGCGGTATGCCTCTGCAGTAATTGCAAATCCGTTGGGAATGCTAATGCCAATTGGATTGAGTTGATTGTACATTTCGCCAAGAGAGGCATTTTTACCGCCAACTTTACCAATGGCTTCAATGCCAATTTGGTCGAAAAAAAGGATGTGTTTGTACTTTGCCATTTCGTATTTTTTTTAATAGAAACAGACCATTATTAGTCTATTAGAATAGTAACAATAGAAAAATATTTGAGGCAGAATGTTTTAGTTAATCGGATAGTAGGTTTTTGTAATTCAGAAGTAGGTTTGAAATTTACATATCATTTCTTTTGGTTTAAAAAAGAGGGTAGTAGGTGTTCCTGCTTATTGAAACCAATACTGTAAATTTAAACAAATAATTTTTTTATTGGTACAAAAAAAATGTTTTTTTTTATTTTTATTCTTATTTAAGTGATTAAAAAACAGTAGTTTGTATTTTATTTTATTAAAAATGATACAGATGGAAATTCAGCGGAGAATACTGTTTTTTTTGGGATTAAATTCGAAATGTTTTTCGGTATTGTTTGAATGAGAGGTGTGTAAATAATGGGTAAGAAAAATAAATGTAATTCTTTGGGATATTAAGTTTGGAAAAAGATTTATAATTCAAAAATAATTTTATTTTTGTAAGGATACCAGATTTGTAAGTTTATTATAAATATAGTAAGTACAGCTATAAAAATTTCGAATAAATATTTATTTGAAAGCTATAAATTACAGCTTCTGGAGTCTAATTCTATTTAAAGAAAAGCCCCAAAGATGAAAATAAATCCAAAACCGGAAAATGAAATAGAAAGACTCAAAGCGCTGGAAGAGTATTTAATTATGGATTCTTTACCGGAAAAAGAATATGATTCGATTTCTCAACTGGCCTCTTATATTTGTGGAACTCCTATAGCCTTGGTAAGTTTAATAGACGAACGAAGACAGTGGTCTAAATCAAGTGTTGGGTTAGGTGTTGCTGAAACTACAAGAGACTTGTCTTTTTGCCAATATGCCATTATGGGTGAAGACGTTTATGAAGTCAATAATGCTCTGGAAAATGAGTTGTTTGCTAAAAATCCTTTAGTGACAGGAAATCCTAATATTCGATTTTATGCAGGAGCGCCACTTAAGGATGCAAATGGTTTTAATTTAGGTTCACTATGTGTAATAGACACGGAATCCAGAATATTAAGCATTGAACAGAAAAATGCTTTAAAATTGCTTGCCAATCAAGTCGTTTTATTATTGGATTCCCGAAAAAAAAATGCGGATTTTCTTAATTCTCAGAAAGAATTGCAGAATTTCATTGAACTTTCAAAGGATTTGGTTTGTATTGCCAATATTGACGGTTTCTTTTATAAAGTTAATCCGGCTTTTACAGATGTATTGGGGTATTCTAAAGAGGAATTAGAAGGTAAGCCATTTATAGATTTCATTCATCCGGATGATTTAGAAAAAACATTTAAAGAAGTTGAAAAATTATCAAATGGACATAAGACTATCAGTTTTGAAAACCGTTACCGATGTAAAAACGGCGAATATATTTTATTGAGTTGGAATGCCTCGCCAGATCCTGATACAGGAAATTTATATTGTATAGGCAGAGACATAACAAAGGAAAAAGAAGCGGAGCTAAATTTGATTAACAGCAATAAATTATTAGACGAATCACAAAGTATAGCTAAAATAGGGAGTTGGAAATTTGATTTAATTACAAATGACCTTATTTGGTCTAAGGGTCATTATCAGATTTTTGATTTAGAGGAATTGCCTTCCGATCAACTTTTTAAGGCATACCGAAGCAAAATTCATCCCGATGATTTATCGAATCTTGACAAAGCAATTGAAAACACACTAACAACTGGTGCTGATTTACATTATAATCATAGGATTCTATTTCCTGACGGAAGTTCAAAATATGTTGTAGGTATAGGGAAACCTCATAAAAATGGAAAAGGAGAGGTTGTTGGGATTCAAGGAACCATTCAGGATATTACTGACAAAACATTAGCTGAACAAAAAATACAAGAAAAAGCGAAAGAAATAAACGATATTAAATCGGCATTGGACGAATCAGCAATCGTAGCTATTACGGATCAAAAAGGCATTTTTTCTTATGTTAATGAAAATTTTTGTGCGGTTTCTAAATACTCTAAAGAAGAACTAATAGGGCAAGATCAACAAATTATTAGTACGGGCTATAATTCAATAGAATTTAGAAGAGATGTATTTGTGACCATTGCTAATGGAAATATTTGGAAAGGAGAAGTAATGAATAAAGCAAAAGACGGCTCTTATTATTGGGAAAGCGCCACAATAGTCCCTTTTTTAAATGAAAAAGGAAAACCATATCAATATGTAGCCATTAGTTCAAATATTACAAAACAAAAATTAGCACAGGAAAATTTAAATAATGCATTAGCTAATCTCGAAAAGAAGAACAAGGAGCTGGATCAGTATGCTTACATCGTTTCACATGATCTTAAAGCACCACTAAGAGCCATAAATAATCTTTCGGAATGGATTGTTGAAGACATGCCTGAAATGCCGGATGCCGTTAGCGCTAATTTTGAATTATTGCGTGGCCGCATACAGCGGATGGAAAACCTGATTAATGGCGTTTTGGAATATTCCCGTATAGGACGAACAGAAATTGAAAAAGAAACAACTGATTTAAAAAAGATGTTGAATCAGATTATTGATTTTGTTGTTCCCATTGAAGGATTTGAAATTTCAATTGCTGATAATATGCCTATTATTGAAACTGAAAAAATACTTTTACAACAGGTTTTTAGCAACCTTATAAGCAATTCAGTGAAGTATAATGATAAACCCATTGGAAAAATAGAATGTTTATATGAATCATTACCTGATTTTCATCAGTTTACCGTAAAAGATAATGGTTCCGGTATCGCTGAGGAATACCATAAAAAAGTATTTGAAGTTTTTCAAACCATTGAAGCACGAGATAAAAAAGAAAGTACGGGTATAGGTTTGTCTATTGTTAAAAAGATAATTGAAGAAAAAGGAGGCAGTATTTCCATAGAATCTGAAAATGATAATGGAACAAGTTTTGTTTTTACCCTTCCTAAATAAATGAATATGACCGAGTCAGAAAAAAAATGTCAGGAGGAGTTAGTTGTCCTTAAAAAAGAATTTGAAGAGTTTGTTTACATTGTATCACACGATATAAAAACACCAATGAGAGCCATTTCAAACATTACAACCTGGATTGAAGATGATTTAGGGGGTAATGCAGACAAAGAGGTTTTAGATAATTTTAGATTGTTAAAAATCAGAGTGGAACGTCTTGAAAACATGATGAATGCATTGCTTGAACTTTCACGTGTTAGCAGGAGTGAGATGGAATTATATGAAGTAAATATTCCAAAATTAGTTAATGATTGCATTGAAATGTTAGATAATAAGTCAAATGCTGAATTTCATTTTACGTATCATCTGAAAAAGGAAAACATTGTTACTTTGGGTAAGAAATTGCAAAAAGTACTGTTCAGTTTACTGGATAATGCAGTTCGATTTCATGATAAAGAAAAAAAGAATGTATTTGTTGAAGTAAACGAAAATGAAACTGATTATGAAATAAAAATAACTGATGATGGCCCAGGAATACCAGAAGGAGTAAAAGATAAAATTTTTTCCATTTTCTATACGGTAAATTCGAAAGATGTTGTAGATTCAACCGGTGCAGGATTAGCAATTAGCAGTAAAATAATTAAAATGGTAGGAGGAGCATTTCAATATACTCCAGCAGTAAATAGCGGTTCAATTTTTACATTTAATTGGCCAAAGCAATAAGAATAAAAAATTAAAATTATGACACAAAGATTGGTAAACATTTTATTGGTTGAAGACGATGAGGTTGATGTAATGAATGTTAAAAGAGCATTCTCTAAAAATAACATTAAAAACCCGCTTTATGTAGCAGGAAATGGAGTTGAAGCATTGGAAATGCTTGATGATAAGATTATTCCTTTACCAAAAATTATTATTTTGGATATTAACATGCCAAAGATGAATGGAATAGAATTCTTGAAAGTTTTAAGGGAGAATGAAAGGCTTAAAAACATATCTGTGTTTGTCATGACTACTTCAAATGAAGATAGTGACAAAATTAAAGCCTATAATTTGAACGTAGCCGGATATATTTTAAAACCATTGTCTTTTGAAAAATTTGTTGTTTCAGTTTCTACACTTAATAATTTCTGGCAATTGTGTGAAATGTAAGTTTTTTTCTTAAATTTACGTTATGAGGAATTCAAATATCTTATTAGTAGACAGTTGTAAAGCTGATTTCGAAAATGTAAAAAAAGCATTTAACGAAATTGATGTTAAATTCACTTTGCATGTGGCTCAAAACGATACGGAAGCTTGGTTAATGTTACAGGGAGATAATAAAATATCACCAATCCCTAAAATCGTATTGATCGATATTAATGAGGAAAGTGTAAACGGAATAAATTTATTAAATAAGATACGAATTCATCCGGATTTAAAATCAATTTTAGTGTTTGTTATCACAAGAACTGATAATGAAAGAAATAAAGCAGCTGCTTTGAATCTAAACATAGCCGGATATATGCATAAACCAGACGATAGCAAAAAAATGACAGATTTTTTTTCAATACTTAATGACTATTGGAATATCATTGAATTTTCAAGTGAAAAAAAATAAAATAATATGGCTGTTGCTCTAAAAATACTGATAATTGATGATGATAGAGTTGATTCGATTACCATAATTCGTTCGATATCTCACTCAGGAATTATTGCGGATGTTGAAAGTGCTTTTTCAGCCAAAGAAGGCATTGAAAAGATTAAATCATTTCATTATGACTTGATCTTTTTAGACTACGTGATGCCCGATAGTGATGGAATTTCCTTTTTAAAAAAACTACGGGATTTAGGGGTAGAAACTCCGGTTATTTTTGTCACTTCACAAGGAGATGAAAAAATTGCCAGTCAGGCTATTCTAGGCGGAGCTTCTGATTATATTCCAAAAACATTACTAACTCCTGATGGCATTTCGCAAAGTATCAGAAATGCAATTAAACTTCATGATAGTCTTGAACTGCGTAAAAAAACAGAATTAGCTTTAAATATTAATGCCAACAGGCTTTATGAAGCTCAAAAATTGGCCAAGATTGGGAGTTGGGAAATAAATCTAAATGATGGGGGAGTTTTTTTCTCGGAAGAAGTTTTCAATATTTTTGAAATTGACAAAAATAGTATTCCTTCCACAGCGCTCATTAAATCATGTTTAATTAATTCTGACGATATTGAACTTTTTGAAAACAACCTTAATTATGTCAAAAATAGTAATTCAGAAGTACAGTTTAGCCATAGTTTATTGTGTAAAAATGGAACGATTAAGTACATTAATGAGTTTATAAAATGTTTGAATGATGAACATAATGTACCATTCAAGATTTTGGGCACCATTCAGGATATTAGTGAGCAAAAACGCATTGAAAAGGAATTAATAAATGCTAAAGATATAGCAGAGCAATCTGTTAGGGTAAAAGAACAGTTTCTGACTAACATGAGTCATGAAATTCGTACTCCAATGAATGGAATAATAGGGTTTGCACGAATTCTGGAAGGCACAAATTTAGACAGCAATCAGAAGCAAAGTGTGGAAGCCATAAAAAGAGCCAGTAAAAACTTATTGGTTATTATTAATGACATCTTAGATTTTTCTAAAATAGATGCCGATAAAATGACATTTGAAGATGTAAATTTCTCCTTGTCAAAAAATATAAATTCAGTAATTGAATTGCTTTCTCCGATTTCAAAAGAGAAAAAAATAAAATTATTGTGTGAAATAGATTCTCAAATAAATGATTTTTTAATTGGAGACCCAACACGATTATCACAAATATTGATTAATCTGGTTGGAAATGCTTTAAAATTTACGGAGAAAGGGTATGTTGAGTTAATCGTTACCCAAGAGAAAGAATCTGAATTTGATACTTTTATCCGATTTACTATTATAGATACAGGCATTGGTATTCCTGAAAATAAGATTGATTCCATTTTTGAAAGTTTTAATCAGGCATCAAATGAAACGACGAGAAAATTTGGAGGTACGGGTTTAGGACTCACGATTACCCGTAAACTCATTGAATTGCAAGGCGGAATAATAACAGTAGAAAGTGAAGTTTCAAAAGGGAGTGAATTCTCCTTTTTAATACAATATAAAAAGGCTCAAAAAGGAATTGTAGAACCTATAAAAGTTAAAAAAGAAGAATTATCATCTAATTTCTTAAAAGACATAAAAATTCTTTTGGTTGAAGACAATGAGCTGAACCAACTTTTAGCAATCAAAGTATTTGCAAAATGGGAAAAAGAAATTGATATAGCCGATAATGGAAAAATTGCCATCGAAAAAATAGAGAAGAATGATTACGATATTATTCTGATGGATATTCAAATGCCGGAAATGGATGGAAATGAAGTTACAAAATACATACGAACCAATATGGGATATAAATCGAATATCCCAATAATAGCATTAACTGCGCATGCTACATTAGTTGAAGAAAAAAGAAGTTTAGAAAGTGGCATGAATGATTATCTGTCTAAACCTTTTGATTTTAATGTATTGCTTGAAAAATTACACCATAATTTAATGAATGGAGATAGAATTAAATCTTTTGATTTATCAGAAGATGAAGAAGTAATAACCGAAAAATTAATCAATTTTAAATATTTAAATGAATTTGCTGACGAAGATGACACTTTTATCGAAAAAATGGTATCCTTATTTTTGCATAATACTCCTGTAGCTTTAGAAACTATACTCGAGGCAAACGGGATTGATAATATAAAAGTTTTAAAAGCGGAAGTACATAAATTAAAATCTTCCATCAGTTTGTTAGGCATAACAAAAGCATCCAAATGTATTGAAAATATTGAAAGCGAAATTGAAATAAATCCTTTGGGACAAAAGCGAAAAGCAGAAGTTGAGAAGTTTTATGAAATCTGTCAGCTTGTTTTCAATGAATTGGAAATAATCCATGGTTTTTCTAAAATATAGCATATCCGCAAAACCAAATCAGACTAAAAAACGTAAATGCTATTATAAATAGTAACAATTATAATAAATGAAAATACTAATAGCCGAAGATGATGAGATGATGCTAAAAACGATGGGGTTTAAGCTGATCCGTGAGGGGTATGAAGTTATTTCATGTCCGGACGGTAGTGTTGCATTAGATAAAATAGTTTCAGAGAATCCGGATCTTATACTTTCAGATATCGAAATGCCTTTTGCTTCCGGATTAGATATCGTTCACAAAGTAAAAGTGGAGTTGAAACTCAATATTCCAATAATTATATTATCAGCAGTAGGCTTAGAAAAAAACGTATTAAAAGCTTTTGAATTAGGTGCGGATGATTTTATAACAAAACCGTTTAGTCCTAATGAGTTAATCGTTAGAATCAAGCGACTGTTATTAAAATAAAAACTTAAAAACTCCTTCTTCGTTTAAATAACAAGAAGGAGTTTTTAATATTTACCACTGTTGGTTTAGGGGTTACTTCGCTCAATTGCCAGTCAGCAACATTTTTATTGGTCCCAAAAGTAGTTAAAACTATGCACTTTAGTGCATTTCGCTTTTAGCTTCTAAAAATGTACATTTGAAATATGGATTTTCAAAGAACAAATGGACATACAGTATCAAG